>CAZKPI010000071.1:6537-13475 GCA_964554555.1 uncultured bacterium | reverse complement strand
CGACCGCCGGACAGCCGGCCATCCCGGGCCGCCCCGGCGGGCCGGGCGGCATCCGCGGTTCGCCCATCGCCAGGCCCCTCCTCCTCGGCTTCGGCAAGGAACACGGCCATCGCGGTGTCCCCGATGAACTTGTCGATCTTCCCCCCATAGCGATGCAGGGTTTCCTCGCACAACCCCAGAAACTCGCTCATGATCGTCAGCGCCATCTCGGGGGCCAGGGCCGCCTCCAGGTCGGCGAAACGCCGCACCCCGGCGAAACAGACCACCCCCGTCTGCCGGCGCAGGGCCACCGCCCCGGCCTGGTCTCCGGCCCTCGCCACCAGATCGTCCCGCAGGAAGGCCCCCATGCGGACCTTCTCCCGCAACCCCTGCACCAGGTCGTTGAACCGACTGCCCAGGGTGCCCAGCTCGTCCTGCCGATCCGCCGCGACGCGAGTCCCGTAATCCCCGCCCTCCAGCCGGTCCACCGCTTCGGTCAAGGCCAGCAACGGCTCCAGCAGGGTGATCCGCAGGATCCGGACATAGAGGGCCATGCCCACGACCGCCCAGGCCACCACCACCACCAGGATCCCCCAGAACCACCGGGCCAGGGGCGGCCCGCTGTCAGCGCGCACCATCACCGCGCCCGTCATGTTCCTGACCCGCAGGGGCCGCGCCAGCCCCACTACCTCACCATGACGGGTGGACAGACGAACCCGGACCGGCCCCTGCCGCATCTCCGCCCTCTTCAGCAGACGGTCCCAGCCCTGGCCCCCGGCCCCCGCGCCACCCGCCCGGGCCACCCGCACCCGGCGGCCCGGGGCCCGCCCCGCCCGCAGGGCCCGCCGCAGGAGGAACGCCTGGCAGACCGGCTGATCGATGGTCAGACCGTAGTAGCCGTTCCAGCCGCCCCCCGGCGCTTCCACCAGGGCCCGGTAGGAGAACCAGTCGCGGCCCCCGACCGAAAACGGGACCAGCCGGTTGAAGAACGTCATCAGGCGGGGTTCGTCGTTCCTCAACGATTCGACGACCGCCCGGGTCTCGGCGGTGGGTTTCCCCGGCAGGGCCTGGGGGGAGGTCTGGAACCCGATGGCCTCGAGCAGGGAGAGGGTCAGCGAGTTGAAGAATTCCTGGCTCTTGCGGCTGATGGGCACCCCGAAGAAGGTCTGGTAGCCGGGCCCCCCGCCCGCCGCCAGGGACGGCACCGCCACCACCCAGGTGACCCCCCAGTCGCGCCAGCGTGCCGACAGGGCGTCGAGCCGCTCGGAGGCTTCCGGGAAGCGGGTTTCGGGGGTCCGGAAAAACCGCTCCAGCCGGGCCTCCAACTCCCCGTAGCCGTCCGAAACCGCCTGTTCGAGGTCTTCGAGCGGCCGCTCCAGCGACCCGTCCAGGAACGCCGCCTGGGCCTCCCGAACCTGCACCAGGCGCTGGATGCCCACCGTGACCATCGAACCGAGGGGCAGGACGGTCAGCAGGAACACCCCCAGCAGGAACTTGTAGCTCAGGCCGGGATCGAACCGCCACCAGCCGCCGCCCAAAACCAAAAACACCAAGGCCAGCAGACCGCCCCCCATGGCCAGGGCCCTCTGCAGGAGCCGGATGCGCTCCGCCCCCTGCCACCAGTCCCCGGTCCGGTGGTCGACCCCGCCCACCAGGATGAGATCGACATCCTCCTGGCTGAACCGCGCCGTCCACAACCGCCCGCTCCCCGACTCCCGATAGCCTGAACTGGCCACGACCAGCCGCTGGGCCATTCCCCGCAGGAGGCCGGGGGCCAGGTGCGGATGCCCGACCTGCCGGTCGGTCGACCGCCGAAGGGCCCCAACCAGCCTTCCCCGGCCCGCAAACCGCCGGACGGCCGCCCGCACATGCCAGTCGTCCGGCAAGGCGCTCTTGGGCAGGATGACCAGGACCCCACCGGCCGGACCGGCCGCCGGACCGCAGGGCAGGATCCGCAGATACGACTGGGCCCCGCGATGCAGGACCTCGACCACCTTCCTTCTCCCTTCCTGCAAGAGCTCGAGAGTGGCGAACGGGCCAAACTCCAGCCGCAGAAGACGGGCCAGATCGGCCGCTTCCCGCGGCGCCGGCGACCCCAGGCCGCCCAGGCTCCGGAACAACGTCTGCCACATTCGCTGGCCGGCAGGCGACGGGGAACCGCGCGGCACGACCGGGCGACCGGCCCCGTCGAACCAGAACAGGCGGGTCGCCGCCGGCCACCGGCAGGTCCGCCGCAGGAACCGTTCCCACTGAGCGGCCCGCGCCGGGGTGGGAACCCACCGGAGCCGGGCCCGCCCGAACCGTTCCAGGAAGGTCTGGATCTGCCCGGCCGGCGCCAGGGCCTGGTCGAAGGCTCCCAGAAGGCTGTCGAGCCGCCGCCGGTCCTGCTCCCCCCCGGCGGCTTCCAGACCCAGCCGGGTGGTCTCCAGCCACGCGTGAAGCACCAGCCCCGGCACCAGGACGATGACCACGAACAGCCCCGCCCACAGCCCCAGGCGGCCAGACCAGGACCCTCCCGTCGCCAGAGGAGGCGGGGGTCCCGATTCCCGAGAGGCGGCCGCAGATGTCATCGGCCCATTTTACCCCGCGAGGGGGCGACGGTCACGCCTGCAGGCGTTCCAGCAGTTCCCGCAGAGACTTCAGGCCGGCCGACCCGGGGGGGACGGCCTGCAATGCCGACTGGACGACATCCACCGCCTGGTCCTTCCGGCCCTGCCGGATCAGGATGAGCGCCCAGTTGTAGTAGACCCCGGGGTCGCGGGGGTCCGCCGCCACCGACGATTCGTAGCTGGCCACCGCCTTCTCATACTGCCCGGTCTTCTGATAGGCGAACCCCAGATTGGCCAGGACACGGGCGGGGGCCTTCTGGTACCGGCGTCCCTCTTCGTATTGGGCGATGGCCTCCTCCCACTTGCTTTCCTTCAGCAGGAGGTTGGCCAGGTTGAACCGGATGGCCGACAGGTCGGGCTGGATCTTCAGGGCCTGCTTGAAGTAGTGGACCGCCTCCTGCATCCGGCCGGTCCGGAAGCAGGCGATGCCCATGTTGCTGTAGGCCTGGACATGGAAGGGATCCATCTCCACCACCTTCTTGAAGGCGTCGATGGCGGCCTCGAACCGGCTCAACTGGAAGTTCAGGTTGCCCAAAAAGAAGTTGGCCATCAGGTCGAAGGGGAACTGCGCCACGTAGGCCGTGGCCCCGTCGAGGGCCTCCTTGAACCGCCCGGCGTTGTAGTGGGCGAGAAAGGCCTCGCGCATGGCCTCCTTGCCGGCCGGTTTCCGCCCCTCAACGGCAGGGCTGGCGGAGGCCGCCGCGGCACCGGCCGTCGGCGGGGCCTTCCCGGCGGCCGGCAGGGCCGGGGCCTGCACCTTGACCGCGGTCAGCGACGATTTGAGAGGCTGCAGAAGGGGCGAGACCTCCAGTTCCTTCAGCGCCAGGCCGATCTGGCCCAGGGCGTAGGCGGCCGAGATCCGGGTGCCGCTTTCCTTGTCCTGGAGCATCCTTTCGAGGTCCCCGAGCACCCCCACGTCCCCGATGCGGAACAGGGCCTTGGCGGTGTTGGACCGCGTCCGGTTGTCCGGGTCGGCGAGGAGGGGACGCAGCATCAGGCCGGCCGCTTCGCCCAGGATGGCTTCGAGGGACTCGACGGCGTTGGCACGGACCCGCGAGTCGCGGTCCTTCAGCGCCCCCTGCAGTAACGGCACGGCCGACTGGTCGCCGATCATCCCGAGGGTGGTGATGATGGCCGACCGGATCTTGAAGTTCCGTTCGGTTTCGAAGATGCGGCTGAGGGCGGCCACCGCGGCCGCCGCCCGGATCTTGCCAAGGGTCTGGACCGCCTGGAGGCGCACGAACGGGGTCGGGTCGTCGAGGAGGTCGATCAGCACGTCGGTCTGGCGGTCGGTGGCCCGCGCCGCCAGGGCCCGCGCGGCGTTCTTCTTCACGTCGCCATCCTCGTCCTTCAGCAGTTCGACGATCAGCGTCAGGGCCTGCGGGTACTCGATGGTGGACAGCACGTATCCCAGGGTGGCCCGGACCCACTTGTCCGGGTCGTCCCGCATCGGCTCGATGATGGGCTTCAGATCAACCAGCTTCAGCTCAGCCACCGTCACGATGGTGTTGCCCCGGACGCGGTTGTTGGGATGCTTGAGGAAGGGCTGGGTCAGGTTCAGGATCTTGTCCCGGGGCAGGTCGAGCCGCCGCAGGCTCTCGATGGCGTTCGCCTTGACGCGGTCGTCGGCGTCGCGCAGGGCCTTGGTCAGGGTCGGCACCGAGGTCAGGTCCTTCAAATAGCCCAGGGCCGTGATGATGGCCGCCCGCTTGCGCTCGTTCCCCTCTTTCAGGTAGAAGGCGACGAAGGGATTGGTGGCCCGGTGGTCGCCGATGCGCGACAGGGCTTCGACCACCGACAGGAAGATCCACTCGTTGGACTCGCCCAGACAGCCGAGCAGGTGGGAAACCCCCGCCGGGTCGCGCAGGTGGCCGAGCGCCGCGATGCTGTGGAAACGCACATTGGGGTCGGGGTCGGCCAGGCCGGTGATCAGGCAGGCCACCGCCTTGGGATCCTTGAACGAGCCCAGGGCCGCGCAGATGTTGGGCCGCACCTCGCGGTCGGCCTGGTTGAACGCCTGGATCAGCGGCGCCAGGGCGGCGGGATCGCCCATCTCGGCCAGGGCGAGCGGCACCTGCTCGTCCTGCTTTTCCTTCATCAGGGCTTCGATCAGGGGCGGCACCGCCTCGGGATCGCCGATGTGCCCGAGGGCTTTGGCGCCCTCCCCGCGAATGTGGGGATCCTGGTTCCCGAGGAAGCCGATGAGCCGCCTCGTACAGGGCTTCAGGAGCCACAGCCCGCGGCTCCGGAGATCGCTTCCACCTGCCAAGTGAGTGTCCTCCCGTAGGACTATCGGCAGATCAGGTCACTTCCCGAACCTGCCGGGAGGGGGGAAGGCGGCGGGCGGGGCCGGGCGGCCCCGCGGCGGCGGGTTCAGCCGCGCCGCTTGTAGGTGACCTCGCGCTTGCGCAGGCGCACGGCGGAGGGGGTGATCTCGAGCCACTCGTCGTCCGCCACGTATTCCAGGGCCTGGTCGAGGGTCATCCGGCGCGGCGGGGCGATATGCTCGAGTTCCTCCCTGGTGGAACTGCGAATGTTGGTCAGGTGCTTCAACCGCGCGATGTTCACGTACATGTCGTTGGGGACCGGCCGTTCGCCGACCACGAGGCCGACGTAGACCGGTTCCCCGGGCCCGACGAACAGAGTGCCGCGATCGACCAGCATCTCGATCGCATATTGGGTGGTGGTGCCGGCTTCCATGGCCACCATGACCCCGTTGCGGCGCCCGGGGATCTCGCCCCGGAAGGGTTCATACCCCTTGAAGCACTGGTTCATCACCCCGGTGCCGTTGGTGATGGTCAGCAGGGCGGAGCGGAACCCCAGCAGACCCCGCGCCGGAGCGCTGAACATCAGCCGGACAGCGTTGTCCGGCAGTTTTTTGGTGTTTTCCAGCAAGGCCCGGCGCGGCCCCAGCACTTCCATCACCGCGCCGACGTACGATTCGGGCAGATCGATGGTCAGTTCCTCGATGGGCTCGAGAACCTGGCCGTCCTCCCCCTCGAGCAGGATGGCCTGCGGCCGGGACACCTGCAGTTCGTATCCCTCGCGGCGCATCGTCTCGAGAAGGATGCCCAGGTGCAGTTCGCCCCGCCCGGAAACCTTCACCGTCTCGGGAGTGGCGGTCGGCTCGACCCGCATCGCCACGTTGGTCTCGAGTTCCTTGTACAACCGGGCCTGGATCTGCCGGGCGGTCAGGAACCGGCCCTCCCGGCCGGCCAGCGGGCTCTGATTGGGGGCGAACAGCATCGAGATGACCGGCTGGTCGATGGGGATGACGGCCAGGGGGGCCCCGTCCTCGATCGAGATGGTGTCGCCGATGGCGACGTCGGTCAGCCCGGCCAGGGCGGTGACATCGCCCGCCCCGACCTCGGGCACCTCCATGCGCCGGATGCCCTGGTAGGTGAACACCTGAGCGATCCGGCCGGGCCGGGAGGGTTTCCCTTCCCGCACCAGGAAGACCGGATCCTTGGCCTTCAGGACCCCCTGGAACACCCGCCCGACGGCGATGCGGCCGACGTAGTCATTGTAATCGAGGCTGGTGACCAGCATCTTGCCGGGGCCGTCGACGCTCCCGGGCGGGGGCGGCACGTGGTCGATGATGGCGTCGAGCAGGGGAAGGATGCTGTCGCGCGGATCCTCCAGCTTCAGGCAGGCGAACCCTTGCCGCCCCGAGGCGAACAGCATGGGGTAGTCGAGGGCTTCGTCCCCCGCCCCCACGTCGATCAGCAGGTCGAGCACCTCATCGACCACTTCCCGCGGCCGGGCGTCGGGCCGGTCGATCTTGTTGATGACGACGATCGGCTTGAGACCGGCGGCCAGGGCCTTCTTCAGGACGAACCGGGTCTGCGGCATGGGCCCCTCGAAGGCATCGACCACCAGCAGGCATCCGTTGGCCATCTGCAGGACCCGTTCGACCTCGCCCCCGAAATCGACGTGCCCCGGGGTGTCGATCAGGTTGATCTTCATGCCCTTGTACTCGAGCGACATGTTCTTGGCCAGGATGGTGATGCCCCGCTCGCGCTCGAGATCGTTGCTGTCGAGGAACCGCTCGGCAATCTGCTGGTTTTCCCGGAACAGGCCCGACTGGCGGATCATCCCGTCGACCAGGGTGGTCTTGCCGTGATCGACGTGGGCGATGATGGCCACGTTGCGGATCTGAGCCGGCAGATACCGGGCCTGGAAGGATACAGCACTCACGAAAAGCCTCCTGGCAACGACGGGAAGGATGGCGAGGGGCGCCCAGTCTACCGCACCCCCCACGGCAACGCAAGGCGGGAAATTCCGGAAAAAGCAAAGCCCCCGCGAAGCGATCGTTCCGCGGGGGCTTTCGCTGATCGGTGCCCGCCCCGT
>CAZKPI010000071.1:0-6476 GCA_964554555.1 uncultured bacterium | reverse complement strand
CTGGCCCATGCGCAGGTTTTTGACCCCGACCTTCTCGAAATGGACCTTCATCTTCCGGATGCCGTCTTCGGTGGTACCCACTTCGAGGATCTCCCCGACGTCGTCCCATACCTTGTGGTAGATCATCTCGCCTTCCTCGTAGGTTTCCCCTTGGGAGTATTCGCGGGGGGCACCCTGGGCAGACTTTTCCTTGGGTTCCTTTTTCCGGGAAATGGGTTCAGCCGGCTTGGCATCGGCTTTCTTGACGGTTTTGGCGCGCGCCATGAATCTTCCTCCTGTGGCGTTCGGACAGTTGGACTACCGTACCACAAAGTGGGGCGTCTGTCAACGAACCAGCGGCGATTCCCGGAGTCCTGGAGACCTTCCCTGCCCTGTCCGGGAGATGCACGGCGCTTTTCCCGACCGGCCAGCCGCCGGCCCGAGCCCCTCTCCCCCTTGGCGATCTCTGAGGCCTCATGGTGATGTCCCTGACCTCTCACCAAACCGCTCCCCACCCCCCTCTCCCTCTGCCCATGCGTTGACACCCCCTCCAACTGGCCGGTATAATTTGGAAATGTTGTCGATTCAATGCCCAAAGGGGGGCCACCGCATGTCCAGCAACTCCACCCGCTCCTTGTCGCACCTCGTCATCCTGGTCTGCCTGTTCGCCTTCCTTGGTACCCTCGCTGCGGAGGCCGCGGCGCGGCCCGCCCGCCGCGACAACCCGCCTTCCGCCAAGCGGAAATGGACCGTCATGGTCTTCATGGCCGCCGACAACAATCTCGAGGGGGGCACCGAAACCGACATCAACGAGATGGAAACCATCGGTTCCACCAATGACGTGGCCATCCTCGTCGAGGTCGATCGCATCGGCAAGTACTCCCAGGGCAGTGATTGGAAGTGGCCTACCACCAAGCGGTTCGTCATCAGGAAGGACGCCGACCCCAAAAAGGTGACCTCCCCCGTCGCCCAGGATCTCGGCGAAGTCGATACCGCCGACCCCCAGGCCCTGATCGATTTCGTGAAATGGTGCAAGGAGACCGCCCCCGCCGAGCGCTACGCCCTCATCCTCTGGAACCACGGGACCGGGTGGAAGGAAATCTCCCCCGACGTCTACGCCTCGGTCGAGGAGGTCCCTGTCCCCCTCCCATCCGCCGGGTTGGCCGAAGCCCTGTCGAACATCTCCTACAACATCTCCTACGACAACACCTCCGGCACCTCGATGGACATCCCCACTCTCCAGACCACCCTGGCCAAGGTCGCCGAAATCCTGGGCCAGCCCCTCGACCTTCTCGGATTCGATGCCTGTCTCATGCAGATGGTGGAAGTCGCCCATGCGGTGGCCCCCTCCGCCCTGTTCCAGGTCGGCTCGACCGACCTGGAGCCCGAGCGCGGCTGGCCCTACGACGCGATCATCTCCGCCCTGGCCGCCAGGCCAGCCATGGACGGCCGCAAACTCGGCGAAATCATCGTCTCCACCTACAAGGAATCCTACCAGATGGGCAGTCAGGGCAACGTGGCCGTGACCCTCTCCCTGCTCGATCTGGGCAAGACGAAAGAGTTCACCCAGGCCCTCAACCAGTTCGCCGCGGCGCTCAAGAAGGACATCTCCGAGATCGACCGGATCGAGCAGGCCCGCGACGAGGCCCTCAAATACGTCTACAAAGACTACCTCGACCTCGGCCACTTCCTGAAACTGCTGGGGGCGAAATCCAGCCGGGCTGAGGTCAAGAGCGCCTGCAGTGAGACCTACAAGGCCCTGATGGGCTCCGCCGACGCTCCCGGATTCGTCGCCCGCAATGCCTTCACCGGCGAGAAATACAAGGAGGCCCGCGGGGTATCGATTTTCTTCCCCGAACGTTCCGGGTTCCGGGCCTACAAGAAGCGGTATGCCGCCCTCGGATTCGCCAGTGAAGGCGGATGGTACAAGTTCCTCGAGGAGTTCGAAACCCCCACCCTGCCCTACCTGAAGATCATGGAAGTGATCCTGGTCGACGCCAACCAGGACGGCCGCATCGCCGCCGGCGAAGAGGTCAAGGTCCGCCTCAAGGTCAGGAACTTCGGCAAGAAGGCCGCCGCCCAGACCACCCTGACCGGCAAGACCGCCAGCGACCTGCTCGACCGCAAGACCTTCTCCGCCGCCCTGTCGTCCACACCCGCTCCCGGCAAAGAAAGCGTGGTCGACGCGTTCTCCTTCACGGTCAGTCCGCAGGCCCCCGAGAACGCCGAAGTGACTGTCCAGTTCACCCTGGCGAGCACCGGCGCCCCCCCTTCCACCTACCGCACCACCTTCTTCGTGAAAGCGCCCTTCGCCAGTTCCGGGCATGTCCTGCTGGTGCTGACTGACGGGTTCTCCCCCGCCAGCCCGGTTCTGCAGGCCATGTTCCAGGAGGCGAAGGTCAAGTTTGATATCTGGGACCGCATGCTCGACGGCGACCTCAAACCCGAAGTCCTCAAGCGGTATCTCGACGGTTGGGTCTTCATCTCCGTCCAGGACTCCTCCGACCCCCAGCAGTTGACCGCCGGCGAGCTCGAAGCCCTGTCAGGATTCCTGAAAGCGGGCGGCAAGGCGGTCCTCAGCGGGCAGGATCTCGCCTTCACCCTGCGCGAGAATGCCTTCGCCAAGGACCTGTGCCGCATCTCCTTTGTCCAGGACGACATCAACGTCCACGTCGTGTCGGGCACCGGCGGGTTCGCCAGGGACGGCACCTTCCAGATCTACGGCGGGGACGGCGCCAACAACCAGAAGTGGCCCGACGAGATCGACGCCCTGCCCGGAGCGAAGGTCCTGATGAAATACAACGAAGGGGCCCGCGACATCGCCAATGACAGCGAGATGAACGGCCCCGATCTCAAGCCCGGCTCCCTCTCCCGGGGCATCAAGTCCAGCGGCGCCGCGGCGGTCGCGGTCAACGACGGCTACCGCCTGATGTTCTTCGCCTTCGGCCTTGAGGCGATCAACGCCGCATCCCAGCGCCAGGCCATTTTCGCCGACATCCAGAAGTTCATGACCCCGTCGGTGGACGCCCAGGTGCGCGATCTGGCCGGGGCTTCCCACCGCCGCGCCTCCCGCCGGCCGCGCACCTCGCGCGAGCAGGAGGAGACCATCGACCTGCTGTCCAGCATCGAGAACCGCCTCACCCGTTCGATCAAGGAGAGGATGGAAACCGATCCCGCCTACGGCAGGAAGATCATCGAGACCATCGAGAGCCTGCCCGAGGCTCCCCGCCAGAGCATCCAGGGTTTCGAAAAAAACATCCGCTCCCTCTTGGAATTCAACCGCCAGCATGGTACGGTGATTCCGCGGTAACCCGACCGGGGTCCAATCAGGGGAGAAACCTGCGGGTTTCTCCCCTCGCCTGTACCGCGGGTTTTCCCTCGTACGGCGGCGGGCTCCACCGCAAAGTCCTCAACAAAACCCGGCCGGCGGCCGATAGCATTCCTGGTTCAGAATCCACGGTGGAAGGAAACGGAAGCGGTTGAGTCCCATGCGACGCCCCCGAAATCTCGAGTTCACCACTCCGCGCGAGCCCCCGCACCGGCACCCCGCCCGTCCCGACGGCCCGGGCAGTCAGACCGCCAGCCGCCGGCGCCTCGTCCGCCTGTATCTGACCGCCATCCTCCTGCTGAGCATGATGTTCACCGTCTACATCTGGCAATCGACCAAGATGGTCGAGATCAAGTTCCGCCTGGCCGGGATGTCCCGGTCGATCGAATCCCTCGAGACCAACAACGACGTCCTGCGGGCCGAGATCTCGAAACTCCAGTCCCTGTCGCGCATCGAGAAGGTGGCCCGCTCCGAGCTGGGCATGGTCGTGCCCCGAAAACTGTGCTACCTGCCCATGCCCGACAACTTCCTGAGGAAATGACCGACCCCGCCGGCCCCCGCCATCTCCCGGTCCTCGTCGAACCGTTCCTGGCCCACGGCTTCCCGCCCGACGGCAGGATCTTCGTCGATGGCACCTTCGGCCTGGGCGGCCATACCCGCGCCCTCCTCACCCGCCACCCCGGCGTCCGGCAGGTCATCGGCCTCGACCGTGACCACGAGATCCTGCAGTGGTCGCGGCGGGAGACCATCGACCCCCGCATCACCCTTTTCCATGAGCGGTTTTCCCGCCTGCCCCAGGTCCTCGACCAGCTGGGCATCTCCACCGTCGACGGCATCCTTCTCGACCTGGGGGTCTCCTCCTGCCAGCTCGGGGAACCGGACCGCGGGTTCTCCTTTTCCCGCCCCGGCCCCCTCGACATGCGCATGGATCGGTCGCTGGGGGGGGAAACGGCGGCCGACCTGGTGAACACCCGTTCCGAAGGCGAGCTCGCCCGCCTGTTCGCCGACCTGGGCGAGGAGCGGTTCGCCCGGCGCATCGCCCGGGCCATCGCCCGCCGCCGCGAGACGGCCCCCTTCCTCACCACCGCCGATCTGGCCGCCGTCGTCGAAGGGGCCATCCCCGCCGCCAGCCGCGCCGCCTCCCGGATCCACCCGGCCACCCGGGTGTTCCAGGCCCTGCGCATCGCCGTCAACGACGAACTCGGGGAACTGGAGACCGCCCTCACGGCGGCCATCGGGCGCCTGGCGCCCAACGGCCGCCTCACGGTGATCTCCTTCCATTCCCTCGAGGACCGCCTGGTCAAGACCGCCTTCGCCGCCGCCGCCCGCGGCTGTCGCTGTCCCCCGCACTTCCCCGTCTGCACCTGCGGCCAGCCGCCGCTCCTCGAGATCCTCACCCGCAAACCGGTCGTCGCCGCCGACGCCGAAATCGCGGCCAACCCGCGGGCCCGCTCCGCCAAACTGCGCGCCGTCCGCCGCCTCACCCCCGGAGAAAGCCAACCGTGAAACCCGTCGCCCTGCGCCCGCGCGCCGTCCGCACCCTGGTCCTGTTCGGCGCCATGGCCGCCCTCCTTGTGCTCTACATGGGCCGTCTCGTCCAACTGCAGGTCTTCCAGTATGAGCAGTGGGTCCGGCGTTCCGAGCGCAATCACCAGTCACAGCGCACACTCGAGATGAAGCGCGGCACCATCACCGACCGCAACGGCCTCGAACTGGCCCTTTCGGTGGAGACCTACTCGGTCTTCATCTTCACCCGCGAGGTGAAGAACATGGGCGAGACCGCCAACCTGCTGTCCACGGTCCTGCCCATGACCCGGGCGCAGATCCTGGAAAAGGTCGCCAACCGCAAGGGCTACATCCCCATCATCCAGAAACTGGAACGGGGGCTGGCCCAGAAGGTCATGGCCCTCAACATCCCCGGGGTCAGCCTCGAGGAGAACTACCGGCGGTTCTACCCCCAGAACTCGCTGGCCGCCAACCTGATCGGGTTCTGCGGCACCGACGGGCACGGCCTGGAGGGGCTGGAGCTGTCTTTCGACAAGACCCTGCGCGGCTACGCCGGCCTCGCCGTCCAGGAAGACGTCAGCTTCGGCGAGGACGGGCCCGCCCGCATGCGCATCGTCCAGCCCCCGATGGGGGGCAGTAACATGGTCCTGACCATCGATTCCTTCATCCAGCACATTCTCGAGACCGAGCTGGCGGCATTGGTCGAGAAGTACCAGCCGATTGATGCCACCGCCATCGCCATGGATCCCGCCACCGGCGAGATCCTGGGCCTCGCCTGCCTGCCCACCTACGACCTGAACCAGTTCGCGGAATCGACCCCCGACAGCCACCGCAACCGGCCCGCCGTCGATATCTTCGAGCCGGGGTCCTGCATGAAGATCTTCCCCACCGCGGTCGCCCTGATGGAAGGGAAGGTCCGCGGCGACACCCGGTTCTATTGCCGCGGTTTCGGCGAGATCGGATCCCGCCGCGTCAAGTGCCACGGGGCCCACGGCCTGGTCGACATGGACAAGGCCATCGCCGAATCCTGCAACGCGACGATGGTCCAGCTGTCCCAGATGATCGAGCCCCAGGACCTGTACCGGATGTACAAGAACCTCGGGTTCGGGGAGCCCACGGGCCTCGAGGTGCCCGCCGAGAGCACCGGCATCCTCCTGCCCCCCTCGCGCTGGTCTGGGTTCTCGGCGGCCTCGCTGTGCATCGGCCAGGAAATCGCCGTCACCGGATTGCAGTTGGTCCGCGCCTACTCCGCCATCGCCAACGGCGGCTGGCTGATGCAGCCCCGGCTGGTCAAGAAGCTGGTGTCGCACGCCGGCGACATCAAGGACGAAACCCAGCCCCAGCCCATCCGCCGGGTCTTCCCGCCCACCGTGGCCTACCGCCTGCGCCGGATGCTGATGGGGGTGGTCGAAAGCGGCACCGGCAGTCTGGCCGCCCTCCAGGAATACACCGTGGGCGGCAAGACCAGCACCGCCCAGAAGGCGAATCCCAAGGGAGGATATTTCTGGGACAAGGTCAACACCTCCTTCATCGGCCTGGCCCCGGTGAACGAGCCCCGCATCGTGCTGTTCGTCGCCGCCAACGAGCCCAAGGGAGACGAGCGCACCCTGTTCGGCGGCAAGGTTGCCGCCCCCTATTTCGCCCGCATTCTCGACCGGATCCT
>CAZKPI010000070.1:7095-13524 GCA_964554555.1 uncultured bacterium | reverse complement strand
TTTCGTTCCCGCCGAAGGGGTTCTCGAGGCCGTTGCCGCGGGCGGCGGACAGGGACTCCTCGGGAGGTGCCTCCTCGATGACGTTGGGGGCGACCTCGCCCGCGGCGTACCGGAAGGGGATGACCACGTTCTTGGCCAGCCGACTGCCCGAACCGCCCGTCAGGGCGGTGGTCAGGGTGATGCCGTAGTCCTGGCCGGACTGCAGGGCGGTGCGGGGGATCAGGGTCAAGGTCTTGCGGTCGCGCGACAGGCGGTAATCGACACCCATCGGGGTCTGGCCGGACATCAGGCGGATCGGGGCCGCGCGCAGGGAACCCAGGTCGATCGGCTCGGAAAAGGAGATCTCGAGGGGCTTTTCGCTGTCGATGGTGCCGGCGGACATGGAGGCTTGCACGATGCGCAGGGAGCCGGCGGCGGGAGCGGCCCCGCCGTCATCGAGGGTCTTGGGGGTCACCGGGGCGGCCCCGCCGACCTGGAAGTTCCAGACTTTTTCGCCGTTGCCGGCGCCGGCCGCCCAGGTCAGGTGGGCGGTGTAGGTCTCGCCGCTTTGCAGGGGCTTCTTCGCCTTGAACATGATCTGGCGGGCGGCCGGGTTGTAGAACATCTCGCCCTCGACCAGCTTGTTCCCCTGAAAGAGGTTCAGGTTGATCGTCTGGTAGAAGGACTGGTCGACGTTGCCGCCGAATTCCACGGTCAGGGGCGTGGTGGGGGACACGGCATTGGCCATGTCGGGGGGGAAGGTCTGCACCACCTGGACCCCGCCGCCCGCTCCGCGGGTCGAGGACATCCCCAGGGCGGCGTGGAGGGGGGTGGTGAGGCAGGCCAACAGCCCCAGGGTGAAGAGGAATGACCTGAACAGACGACGGCTCATCGTTTACCTCCTGAAGGACCCAATGTTCCGGTTAGTTCATCGGCATTCCCCGTCCAACGGATTAGCGGCCCGGAGGTTCCGGTTTGGCCCGAAGGGGATGACGGGCCGGAACACGATGGGGCCCCGCCATCTGGCCCACGGCCCGGAATTCTGCCGGTGATGCCGGGACGGCGGTGGGGTCCCCCGGTTTGCGGCAAGGCCGGGCGTGATGTCCCCGGGGGACTCCCTGCCCCCTCCGGACCGCATGGCCGGAGCGGGGCCCGTGTCCGCCCCTGCGGTGACGTGAGCGAGCGGTTTTTCCCGAATTCCTGCGGGCCCCGGCGGGGTTCCGCGGGTTGAAAAAAGGCCCTGTCTGTGCTATATGTGTCGCTCCTGCAAGACCTGCCGGTCGGATTCGTTCCAAGGAAAGGAGTCGGTCATGGCGACAGATGTGGCGTCGTTCACCAAACAGTTGCGCGAGGACGGGATCGAGGCGGCCCGCCAGGAGGCCGACAAGATCATCGCCGAGGCCAAGGCCCGGGCCCAGCACCTGATCGACGAGGCCGCCTCCGCGGTGAAGAAGCAGAAGCACGACGCCCAGGAGGAGATCGCCCAGAAGACCCAGCGGTCTGAGGCCGAGATGAAACTGGCGGCCCGCGACCTCATCCTGATGGTCAAGAAGAAGATCGAGGACGTCGCCGCCGCCCTCCTGTCGGAGAAGGTGGCCGCCGCCCTGTCGGCGGAAGAGGTGGTGAAATCCTCCCTGGCCGAACTTCTCAAACAGCACCCGGGCCATCACGACTGGGAGCTGGTCACCGGCCAGGCCCTGGCCAGGACTGCGGTCGAGGACCTGTTCAAGCAGGCGGGCGCCCGGGTCAAACTCACCGAAGGCCTGAAAAAGGCGGGGTTCGAGCTCCGTCAGAAGGACGGGGCCGAGGTCCTCGAGGTCACCGACGAGTCGGTGGTCGCGGCCTTTCGCCGCCTGCTGTCCCCCGAACTTGGCAAGATCCTCGACGCCCGCCTGGAGTCGGGGAAGTAACCCGTGGCTGGGGGTCTTCACTACCTTTTGACCTTTCTCCCACCCCTGCCGGGGCTGGGCGATCCGCCGCCGATCACCCTCGAAGAGGTCGGCCGCCTGGCCGGCGAGATTCCCGGCCGCGAGATCCGCACCCTGTTCGAGCTCCTCCAGCTCGAGGACGCCCTGCGGGGCCTGGTCCTCCGGCGCCTGCACCTGCCTGCCGCCCCCGGCCAGCCGGCCCCCGACCCCGCCGCCCTGCCGCCGACCCTGGCCGAAATGTTCGGCGAGGCGGCCGCCGGCCAGACCGAGGATGTCTGGCTGACCGAAGTGATGGACCGGTTCTACCGGCACGTGGCGGAACGCGGGCGCACCCTCGGTTCCCCCCTGCTCACGCAGTGGGCCGGCTGGGAACGCGCCCTGCGCTGGCAGATGGCCGCCACCCGCGCCCGGAACCTGGCGGACGATGCCCCCGTGCCGCCCGCCGGCGGGCAGACGGGCGGCTCCTTCTGCCATGGGCCGGTCGCCCCGCCGCCCAACCAGGGGCTCGACCCGGCTCCCGATCATTCCGCCCTGATCCAGGAGGCCTGCCTGGCCCAGGATCCGCTGGCGGCCGAACACGTCCTCGACGAGGGGCGGGTCCGTTTCCTCGAGGAGCAGGCCGTCCGCTACTCCTTCCGCATCGAAGAACTGATCGCCTACATCCTCAAGCTGCGCCTTCTGCTGCGCCACGCGCGCCTGAACCGTGCTGAGGGCATCAAGATCCTCCAGGAGGTGACCTCGGTATGAGCCTCACCGGCAAGATCGTCACGATTTACGGGAATATGGTGACCGCCGAAGTCGACGGCGCCATCCGGCAGAACGCCGTTGCCTACTGCCGCCGCTCTGACGGCGTCAAGCTCATGTCGGAAATCATCCGCATCCGCGGCAATCGGGCCGACATGCAGGTGTTCGAGCTCACCCGCGGCCTGAAGGCCGGCGACGAGGTGGAGATCACCGACGAACTGCTGTCGCTGGAACTGGGGCCCGGCCTGCTGGGGCAAATCTACGACGGCCTGCAGAACCCGCTTCCCTTGCTGGCCCGGAAGGTCGGCCGGTTCCTCGACCCCGGCCACTACCTGCCGGCCCTCGACCGGGCGAAGAAGTGGGCCTTCACCCCCGTGGCCAAGGCCGGGGACAAGGTTCGCGCGGCCACCAACCTGGGCAAGGTCCCCGAGGGCATCTTCGACCATTTCATCATGGCCCCCTTCGACCTGGCCGGGGAATGGACCGTGAAGTCGGTGAAACCCGCCGGCGACTACCCGGTCGAAACCGAGGTTGCGGTGCTCGAGCAGGGCGGTCAGACCCGCTCCGTCACCATGATCCAGCGCTGGCCGGTCCGCCTCCCGCTCGGATTCTACGAGACCCGCCTTCTGCCGACCACCCCGCTGGTCACCAAACAGCGCATCATCGACACCTTCTTCCCCATCATGCTTGGCGGCACCTACTGCATCCCCGGGCCGTTCGGCGCCGGCAAGACGGTTCTCCAGCAGATCACCAGCCGCCATGCCGAGGTCGACATCGTCATCGTGGCGGCCTGCGGCGAGCGGGCCGGCGAGGTCGTCGAGACCCTGCGCGAGTTCCCCCACCTGACCGATCCCCGCACCGGCAAGACGCTGATGGAGCGCACCATCATCATCTGCAACACCAGTTCCATGCCGGTGGCGGCCCGCGAATCGTCGGTCTATACCGCCGTCACCATGGGCGAATACTACCGTCAGCTCGGCCTCAACGTCCTTCTGCTGGCCGACTCGACCTCCCGCTGGGCGCAGGCCCTGCGCGAGATGAGCGGCCGCCTCGAGGAGATCCCGGGCGAGGAGGCGTTCCCCGCCTACCTCGAGAGCTCGATCGCCCGCTTCTACGAGCGCGGGGGCGTGGTCAAACTGCCCGACGGCCGTGTGGCCTCGCTGACCATCGGCGGCGCCGTCAGCCCGGCCGGCGGCAACTTCGAGGAGCCCGTCACCCAGGGCACCCTGAAGGTGGTGGGCGCTTTCCTCGGGCTGTCCTACGCCCGGTCCTACGCCCGCCGGTTCCCGGCCATCGATCCGCTCGACTCCTGGTCGAAATACACCGGCCTCATCGATGGGAAGAAGGTGGCCTGGGCGCACGGCTTCCTGAAGAAGGGCAAGAGCATCTACGAGATGATGCAGGTCGTCGGCGAGGAAGGCACCGCCATTGAGGACTTCGTGATCTACCTGAAGTCTGAACTGCTGGACACCGTCTATCTCCAGCAGAACTCCTTCGACGATGTCGACGCGGCCTGCCCGCCCCCGCGGCAGAAGAAGCTGTTCGAAATGGTCACCGAGGTCCTCGCCCACCCGTTCTCCTTCACCGACAAGGAGCAGGCCCGCGACCTGTTCTTCACGCTCACCGAGCGGTTCCGCACCTGGAACTACACGGCGTGGGACACCCCCGCCCTGAAGGAGGCCGAAGCCAAGATCCGCGAGTGCCTGACCGCCGGCGCCGCCCAGACGAAGGAAGCCACCCATGCGTAAATACTACAACCGCATCGACAAGATCGCCGGCAACGTCGCCACCCTGAAGGCCAGCAACGTCGGCTACGAGGAACTCGCCGAGGTCGAGGGGAAGGGCGGCCGTTCGTTTGCCCAGGTCATCCGGGTCAACGGGGAGGACGTCTCCCTGCAGATCTTCTCGGGAACCCGGGGCGTCTCGACCGGCGACAAGGTCTCCTTCCTCGGGTCGGCCATGCGGTTCAGCTTTTCCGACAACCTGTTCGGCCGCGTTTTCACCGGCGGCGGCGAGCCGCGCGACGGCCGCACCCCGCTGTCCGACAATCTGGTCATGGTGGGCGGCCCGGCCGTCAACCCCGCCGTGCGCCTGATGCCGCACCGCATGATCCCGACCAACATCCCGATGATCGACGTGTTCAACACCCTCGTCGAGGGGCAGAAACTGCCGATCTTCTCGATCCCCGGCGAGCCCTACAACGAACTGCTGGCGCGGATCGCCCTGCAGGCCGAGGCTGACGTCATCATCCTGGGCGGCATGGGCCTCAAATACGACGAATACCTGTATTTCAAGAACCGGCTCGAGGAAGGCGGCGCCATGTCGCGCTCGATCCTGTTCATCCACACCGCGTCCGACCCGGTGGTCGAGTGCCTGCAGACCCCCGACATTGCCCTCACCGTGGCCGAGAAGTTTGCCGAGCAGGGCAAACGCGTGCTGTGCCTGCTCACCGACATGACCAGCTTCGCCAACGCGCTGAAGGAGATCGCCATCACGATGGAGCAGATCCCCTCCAACCGCGGTTTCCCGGGTGATCTGTACTCCCAGCTGGCCTCGCGCTACGAAAAAGCGGTCGTGTTCGAGGACGCCGGCTCGGTCACCATCATGGCCGTCACCACGATGCCCGGCGACGATGTCACCCACCCGGTTCCCGACAACACCGGCTACATCACCGAGGGCCAGTTCTACGTGAAGGGCGGCGTCATCGAGCCCTTCGGCTCCCTGTCGCGCCTGAAACAGCTGGTCAACGGCAAGACCCGCGATGACCACCGCGCCATCATGGACGGCTGTATCCAGCTCTACGCCAAGTGCCGCGAAACCCGCGAGAAGCGGGCGATGGGCTTCGAGATGTCGAGCTGGGACCACAAGCTCCTCAAATACGGCGACCTGTTCGAGTCGAAGATCATGGACCTGTCGCTGAACATCCCCCTGTTCGACGCGCTGTCGATGTGCTGGAACATCCTGGCCGACTGCTTCGAACCGCGCGAAACGGGCATCCGGACCAGCCTCACCGAGAAATACTGGCCGAAGAAAGCCTGACCGGCGGCTGAGGGAGCGAGAAGGCGATGGCCGACAAGATCAAGAAGACCCGACCCGAACTGCTGAAACAGCGCCGGGCGCTGGCCATGTTCAAGCGGTTCCTGCCCACCCTTCTGCTGAAGAAACAGCAGATCCAGATGGAGATCCAGAAGGTGCGCGCAGAACGGGCCAAGGTGCGGGGCGAGATCGACCACCGCATCGTCCAGATCGACCGGTGGGTGGCCCTGTTCAGCGAGTCGATCCCCGGCCCGGTCACCCGTCTGGTGCGGGTCAAGGAGATCCAGCGCGGCGTCAAGAACGTGGCGGGCATCGAACTGCCCACCCTTGCCCGGGTGGCCTACGAGGTGCAGTCCTACAGCCTGTTTGCCACACCGCCGTGGGTCGACCGCGGCGTGCAGTTCGTCAAGGAACTGCTCGAACTGCGCGAACGCATCAAGGTGCTGATGGAGCAGGAACGGGTGCTCCAGCAGGAACTGCGCAAGGTCACCCAGCGGGTCAACCTGTTCGAGAAGATCATGATCCCGCGCGCGATCGAGAACATCCGGGTCATCCGGATCGCCCTCGGCGAAGAGCAGGTGGCCGGCGTCGGCCGCGCCAAGATCGCCAAGGGCAAGACCCAGGGGGCCGAAGGAGGCGCGGCATGATCGCTCCGATGAAGAGCCTTCTGCTGGCCGGCCGCCAGGCCGACCGCGCCGTCATCCTGGCCAGTCTGCAGGAGGCGGGGGTCGTCCATGTCGAG
>CAZKPI010000070.1:0-7085 GCA_964554555.1 uncultured bacterium | reverse complement strand
CCACCGTGCAGGTTCCCCACCAGCTGTTGAAGGACATCGAGCTGGCCGCCCGCGCCGTCGATGCCCTCGAGAAGGTCCAGCCGGGTGAAGGGCAGATCCCGCCCCCGGGCACCCCCTCCCGCCTCGTCGACGAACTGCAGGCCGACCTGGTACTGCTGGCCCGCGTCGAGGCCGACAAGGTCGCCCTCCAGGCCGAGATCGACCGGGTGGCCCCTTGGGGCCGCATCCATCGGGACGACCTCGCCGCCCTGCGGGCCCGCGGCCTGCACGTCGAGTTTTTCGTCTGTCCGGCCGGCTATGCCGACGCCATCAAGGCCGACCTGCGGCAGGTGGTCGCCAGCCGGTCGGGCGAGGAGTTCATTCTGGCCGTCTCGAAAACCCCCATCGCCGAGGAGCCGCCGGTGCGGCGCCTTCCGCAACCCGACAAGGATGTGGGCGAACTGAAGGCGGCCCTGGCCACCGTGCTCGAGGAGGAGAAGCGCATCCGCGAGAACATGCGCGAGATGGCCCGCCGCCTGCCCGAGATCCGGGCCTACCAGCAGGAACTGCTCGAACGCAAGCGGTTTGCCGAGGTCGAATCGGGCCTGGCCGCCGAGGGCCCGGTCTTCGTCCTGAAGGGGTGGGTGCCCGCCGCCAGCGAGGAGGGCCTGCGCCGGGCCCTCGACCAGGCGAAAATCGTGGCGGCCCTGCAGACCGCCGACCCGGCCGACGACGAGGCCCCCCCCACCAAGTTCGAAAATCCCTGGTGGTGCCGGCCCATCGAGGTTCTCTTCTCCCTGCTGGGGGTCATTCCCGGCTATCGCGAGGCCGACATCAGCCCCACGTTCTTCCCGGCCCTGATCATCTTCACCTCGTTCCTGATCGGGGATGCCGGATATGGCCTGATCGCCGCGGCGGCCCTGGCCGTGGCTTTCAAACCGCTGGTCGACCGGGGCATTCCCCGCGCCGCCCTCGAACTGTTCATTGCCCTGTTCGCCGGGGTGTTCCTCTATGGCGTGCTCACCAACACCTGGTTCGGCGAGAACCCCGAATTCCTCAAGCGGTTGAGCATCCTGCCCGAGAAGCCTGAGGAGGCGACGAAGTTTCTCAAGGGCCTCTGTTTCCTGATCGGGGCCCTGCATCTGACCGCCGCGCACCTGTGGAAGGTTGCCCGCCAGCCCGCCGGCCTGGCTGTGCTGGGGGAGGTCGGATGGCTGTTGTTCATCTGGCCCATGTATGCCCTGGTGATGATGCTGGTCAATGGCGATCCCCAGCCCGGCTGGATGCTTCCCGGGTTTGGCCTGTCGCTGGCTTTGATTCTGTTGTTCACCGCCCCGTCGTGGAACATCTTCGCCGCGGTTGGCCAGGGGCTGGGGGCGATTGCCCTGAACGCCGCCTCCTTTCTGTCCGACATCATCAGCTACATCCGCCTGTGGGCGGTCGGGCTGGCCGGCGGCATCCTGGCCCACAGTTTCAACGAGCTGGCGCGGCCCCTGCCGCTGGTGTTCTTCGTCCTGGTGCTCATCGCCGCCCACTTCATGAACTTCGCCCTGGGGCTCGTGGCCATTTTCGCCCACGGCGTGCGGCTGAACCTTCTCGAGTTCTCGAACCACCTCGGCATGGAATGGTCAGGCCGGGAGTTCGATCCCTTCCGGAAGAGAACATAAGCGCAATTCATTGCACAAGGAGCAGAAACCATGTTGGAAGTCATCGGAAAACTGTCGGCCGGTCTGGTTCTCGGTCTGGGTGCCCTGGGCAGTGCCCTGGGGATTCTCGCCGCCGGGACGGCGGCGGCCGGGGCCTGGGCGGCCGAAGGGAAGGCCGGCAAGAACCTGTCCTTCCAATACATCATCATGGTGGCCGCGCCCATCAGTCAGACCCTGTATTCCATGATCCTGATGAACGGCATGCTGACCAAGGCGGCCACTCCGGAAAACTCCCTCCTGCTCCTGGGCGTGGCTCTGGGATGCGGGATCGGTGAACTGTTCTCGGCCTGGTATCAGGGCCAGATCGGCGCCGCCGGCGTCCGGTGCCTGAACGAAAACGGCGGCAAGGGCTTCGGCCTGTTGATCATCGCCCTGGGCATCATCGAAACGGTCGGCATTTTCGCCATGGTCTTCGGCCTGTCGATCCTGGGCAAGGCGGCCGATGCCGCCGCCGCGGCCGGGGCCGCGGTCGGCAAGTAATTCCGCAGTCGACTGGGGGGAGGAAGGCTCCCCCCGGGCAGAACCGGGTGTCCGGCGGTGCGCGCCGGCCCCGGTTCTCGCTTGTACGGGGCCGGGTGCCTGGCCGGCGCGTCTGGCGGGGAACAGCGGTCAGGGCTGGGCGGGCGAGGCGGGGAACTCTTTCCTCAGCTCGCTGAGCCAGGCCCGGAAGGGTTCGATCTCGGAGCCGACCATGTCGGTCAGCAGGACGGCCTCGCGGCCGCGGAAGTTCTTCAGGATGAATTCCGAGATGCTGACGAGGCATCCCGGGTCGTCGAACAGGCTCTTGAGCTTCAGGAAGTATCCCTCATAGGTGGCGCGGCGGGCCGCCCGTTCTTCGGGGGAGAGTTTACTGCCCCGCCACCACTCCTTGAACGAGGGGATCTGCAGAAGGAGGTAGCGCAGGCAGGTCTTGCCCCGGGGCTGGCGGGACCAGATGTAGAGGATGTCGACCATGGCGGTCAGGCGGGTGTCGCGGTCGAGGGAGCTGAGGCGGGGCAGAAGTTCGCCCAGGTCGCGCTGACGCAGGACGAACCGCTGGTTGAATTTGCCCGACCCCTCGATGAAGCCGCCCACGACGTCGGACCAGAGCTTGGTCTGGACGATGCTGGGGATGCCGAGCCAGTTGCCGATGGGGGAGAAGGCGGTGGCGAAGGGCCAGGCGAGGACGGTACGAAAGAAGTTGGCCCGGATGACGCGGCGGTCGAAGTTGCGCAGGCGGTTGTGGGTGGTGATGTAGAGCCCGTTGGCGAGGCAGAGGAAGAGGAACTTGACCGCCTCGAAGATCAGGCCGCCCTGAACCAGCGAGAGACCGAAGAGGGCGGGGGGGGCCGCCATCCCCTCGGGGAACGGCCACAGGGCGTCGTACTGCATCTTCACCAGGCCCAGGATGGGGACGCTGAAGCCGGTCCAGAACAGCGACTGGGAGAGGTTGTCCCAGTTGACGTTGCGCAGGGACCAGTTCTTGAAGTCGGAGCCCAGGGTGGCGATCAGATCGACCAGGATGTTGCGGGTGCCGGTGATGCCGAACCAGAGGGCGGCGAAGGTCAGGCCCATGACCAGGGCATATTGGTATTTCATGAAGGAGAAGGCGACCGCGAACCCGACGGCGATGCGCAGGAGGTTCTTGACCGCCGGGTTGAGGTAGGTCCAGAACTGGGTGAGAGTGACCTGGTCGGTTTCGGTTTCGTCGCCGACGGTGTTGCGGATGGGCTTGCCGATCTTCCCCATGCAGATGACGTCGAAGCTTTCCTCGCCGTAGGCATCGTCGGGGACCTTCTTCCCTTCGGTCACCACCAGCTGGGCGATGGGGCGGGCCAGCTTGTAGTGGGACTCCAGGAAGGACTGCCGGATGGCGGGGGGGATGCTGGAGGTTTGACGAATCCCATGCCGGGGATGGCCGGGTCGCGCCCGGTGGAATCACTGCCGCAGATGGGGACGAGGCCCCGGGGCTGGATGGCGGCGAGGGCCTGCCGGCAGAGCTCGGGAGTGGCCTCGGGAATGCCGTTCTGTTCGAAGAAGTGGTCGAGGTCTTCGGCGGTGCCGTTGTTCAGCAGGTAGACGAGCTTGTTGAAGATGATCAGGTCGTTGGGGTTGCGATGGGTGCTGTCGCGCAGGTTGAGGGTCTCGACGTGGGAGATGCGCCCGGCGTGCCGCAGGAGGTTGATCATGGATTCCTTCAGGCCGATCTCGAGGGGGTGGATCCAGACCACCTCGCCGCCCTGGGCGATCAGGGTGTCGAGCAGGGGCTGTTCATCGGTGAAGTCGCTGTCGTAGTCGCCGGCCTCCCCGATCTCGATGAACTGGGAGAACAGGCTCCAGGGGTTCATTGTCACATACTGGTCGCGGACGGCCTGGTACTGGGCCAGCAGGTTCTTCATTTCCCATTCGCTGTAGACGCCTCGCCGGAACCGGTCACGGGCGGCGCTGACCTGGGCCTTCAGCTCCAGGACCCGGTTGAGGAAGACCTCTTTCAGCTTGGCATACAACACCTCGCCCAGGTGCACGCGGTTGGCCTGGCCGCAGACGACGACCCGGTCAAGGTCCTCCAGGGTGACCGGGGAGATCCAGCAGGGGCTCTGGGGCGGGTAGCCGGCGTTCAGCTTGGGGCGCTGGAGATTGTTGAACCGTTCGATGGCGGCCGCCATCGACTTGCGGCGGTTGTCGCCGTTGCGCTTGAGTCCCTGCAGGAAGGGGGCGAACACCTCGTGGCGGTCGGCGAAGAAGGCGAAGAAGGCCCGGCTGTCCTCCATGTCGGGGGGGACATACATGTAGTGGCGGCGCGACCCGCTGCGGCCGACGCTGAACTCGATGCCGATCTGGACGCGGATGCCCAGCAGTTGGCCGGCGGTGAGGGCTTCGTGGATGACCATCGGCTCGTCGATGTTCGAGTAGACCAGGGTCAAGCTGGACATGCCCTTGACGAAGGCGTCGAGCAAAACCTGGGTCGGGGTCTTGCGCCCTTCCGACAGGAAGTCGTGGACGTGGTCGTCCCAGCCCAGGTCGAGGTCGCGGAGCGGCAGGTCCTCCTCGGGGACCTCGATCATGTGGAACTCCTCGAGGAAGCGGCGGATGACCGCCTCCTGCCCGAACGAGGCCCGGCCAAAATCGGCCAGGGCTTCCATCTGGCGCCGCTTGTCGCCCTGGGCCTTGACCGCCTCCTTCATCAGGTTGATCTGCACCCGGGCGGTGTTGAGGGGCATGTTGATGGTCTTGGCGTGCAGGGACTGCTCGAGAAGCATCTTCAGGGCGTTGAGCCGCTCCTCGGCGTCGCGCGGCAGTTGATCGCGGGTGATCTTGATGTAGGCCTGGGCGATGTTCAGCCGCCGCTTGCCGAGGTCCTTGATGAACCCGCCGGGATGGGAGAAGAGACGCGCGCCGATCTTCTGGACCGGCTCTTCCAGCTTGTGGTTGAGGGCATCCGCCATCGCCTCGATCTCGGCGTTGAAGCTGAGCCAGTGCACGAGGCTGTTGAAGACAGAGAGCGCCGCCCCCCTCAGCAGGCGCCAGACCCACTTGATCATGTCCGTGTCCCGGGTGTGGAATTTGGAAAAGCCCAAGAAACAACACGCCCCCTCCCCTGGGGGCCTGGGAGCGCCCAGGGGCGAGGCGGCTGTCTCCGGTTGTCGGCGGCAGTATACTCCATTCCCGTGTCCCCCTCAAGGGGGGTCGCGGAAGCCGGTGCTGCTGGAGGGGGCCGCTGGAGGGCCGGCCCACCCAGCCGCGCGGGAAACGGGGGATGACCCCTGCCCGTCGCGGGGGCGGGAATGGTTTCGGCCATCCCGGCGGGTGGCCCCGCCCCTCCTCCGCACCGGTTGCCTGCCCGGGGGGCGCGATGTGGTATACTTGGTCTGTTGTCGGATTTGCCTACCCAAAGGAGCGTCTCGATGGGAAAGTTGTTCGGAACCGATGGTGTCCGCGGTGTGGCCAACCAGCCGCCCCTGACCGGGGAGACCGCCTTCCGCATTGCCCAGCTGGCCACCCGCCACCTTCTGCATAATCACAAGAAGCACAACCGGCCGATGTTCATCGGCAAAGACACCCGCCTTTCCGGTGATTTTCTCGAGCATGCGGTGGCGGCGGGCGTTGCCTCGGTGGGGGCGGAAGCCCGACTGCTGGGTGTGGTTCCCACCCCGGCCGTGGCCTACCTCACCCGCGAACTGCAGGGCATGGGAGGGATCATGATCAGCGCCTCCCACAACCCGTTCCAGGACAACGGCATCAAGATCTTCAGCCCTGACGGGTACAAGATCCCCGACGCCATGGAGGAAGGGATCGAAAACGACCTGGCGGCCGGCACCAGGATCGAGACGGCCGGAGGGCGCGACATCGGGCGGGTCATCGCCGACTCCGGGTCGGCGGCCTTCTGGCTGAACGGCCTGGCCAGGGTGCTGGGCGAGGCGCCCTCGACCCGGCGGCTGAAAGTGGCGATCGACTGTGCCAACGGCTCCCTGGCGCCCTGGGCGCCGAAGTTCTTTTCCGACCTGGGGTTCAGCGTTGATGCGATCGGCATCACCCCCAACGGCACCAACATCAACGACAAGGTCGGCTCGACCCACATCCAGGCCCTCGCCCAGGTGATGACCCGCGAGCATTTCGACGTGGGGTTCTCCTTTGACGGCGATGCCGATCGCGTCATTGCCATGACCACCCAGGGCGACATCATCGACGGCGACTACATCCTGGCCATCCTGGCGCGCTACCTCAAACAGCAGGAGAAGCTTCCCGGCAACGCCCTGGTCACCACGGTGATGAGCAATCTCGGCCTCGATCTGGCCATGAAGTCGCTCGACATCCGGATCTTCAAGACCAAGGTCGGCGACCGGTTCGTTCTCGAGGAGATGCGCAAGACCCAGACCGTGGTCGGCGGCGAGCAGTCGGGCCACATCATTTTGTCCGACTACGCCACCACCGGCGACGGCCTGCTGACGGCCTGCTTCCTGCTGAAGGTGATGCGCGCCACCGGCGCCAGCCTGAAGGAGCTCAGCGAGGTGATGTCCAAACTGCCGCAGGTGCTGGTCAACATCCGCGTGAAGAACAAGAACTTCGAGGCCGTGCCGCAGGTGGTCGATGAGATCCGCAACACCGAGCGCCGGCTCTCCGGCCGCGGCCGCCTGCTGGTGCGGCCTTCGGGCACCGAGAACCTGGTGCGCGTCATGGCCGAAGGCCCCGACGAGAAGGAGATCAAGCACCTGGTCGAGGGGATCGCCAAGGTCATCTCGGCCCATCTCTGCTAGGCAGACTGTCCCAGGCAAGGGAGGCCCGCGCCAACCGTCATGCACCGGACCCTGCGTTCGCTCCTGGCCTTGACCGCCCTGCTGGCCGCCGTGGCTCTCGCCCCGGGCTGCGGCTGTGGACGGCAGGCCGTCGACCGGTCGATGGCCCCCGTGCCGGCGGCCGGCG
>CAZKPI010000069.1:12135-13531 GCA_964554555.1 uncultured bacterium | reverse complement strand
CTGGTCTACCGCCCTCTGCAAAAGCAGGTTCCCAACATCTACTGGCTGTTGAATTACCGGGGGGGCAGTTTCCTGGTGCCCGACGACGAGGGCGTCCTCGACGGGGCGAAGCGGGCGGGGGTGTTCACCGAGCGGCTGTCGGCCGACGAGGTGGGGGGCATTCTGGCCCTGATCACCGAAGAGAACATGGACGTGGTGCCGCTGGAGATGGCCCCGCGGATCGGCATCTACCTGCCGGCGGCCGAGCGCGGTGACGTGGTGGCGCAACTCCTGATCTATGCGGGCATCCCCTACCAGACGATCTACGATGACGGCATCCTCAAGGGGAAACTGGCCGATTTCGACTGGATCCACATCCACCACAAGGATTTCACCGGCCAGGGGCACAAACAGGCGATGAACACCGAAGACGAGGTGCTGGCGCGGTCGCTCGGGTTCGCCAAGGTCTGGCCGATGAAACAGCAGGTGGCCCGGGCCCTGCGTGACTACGTGGCCGGCGGGGGGTTCCTGTTCGCCATGTGCTCGGCGGCGGAGACGGTCGACATCGCCCTGGCCGCCCAGGAAATCGACATCGTCCCCAGTCTCATCGACGGCGATCCCGCCGACCCCCAGGCCAACCAGAAGCTCAACTACGACAACACCTTCGCTTTCACCGATTTCACGGTGCTCACCGACTCGCTGTCCGACTACTCCGACATCGATGTGACCGGGGCGGGCCGGGGCACCACCTTCACCCTTTTCCCGTTCTCCGCGCAGGTCGATCCCATCCCCTGCCTGCTCAACCAGGACCACGCTCAGGTTGTGCGGGGGTTCGACGGCGAGACGACCTCGTTCCGCAAATCGCTGGTCAAGAAGAACGCCGTCATTCTCGGCGAGAACAATGACGGGGTCTCGGTCCGCTACCTGATGGGCTATCACGGCAAGGGGTTCTTCTCGTTCTACGGCGGGCATACGCCCGGCCGCACCGAGGAGGACTACCGCGCGCAGGCCCCTGGGTTCAGGCTGATTTTGAACAACGTGCTGTTCCCGTCGGCCAAGGTGAAGAAGCGCAAGACCTGAGGGCGAAGGCCGCCGGCGAAGATCATGGCGGCGGGCCCGCCGGCGGGCTCGCGGGAGCGGGAACGGTGTCCCCGCCATCGGAGCGTTGCAGGATGACGAGGGTGGCGTCGTCGTCGAGGGCGGGAACGGTGCGGCGGGCCGCGTGCCACGAGCGGATGGTGTCGTGGGTGGCGCGGGCGCCGGGCCGCCGCCAGCCGGGGAGGCCGGCCCGGAACTCGTCGTAGCCGATGGCGGTGCCGTCGGGGCCGAGGGCTTCGACCACCCCGTCGGTGTAGAGGCAGATCCAGTCGTCGGGGCCCAGGGTCCAGGCAACCTCCGTGAACGGCTGGCGGGTCTT
>CAZKPI010000069.1:6042-12101 GCA_964554555.1 uncultured bacterium | reverse complement strand
GCCGGGGCCGACCAGGAAGGGGAAATTGTGGCCCGCATTGGCGGCCGCGAAGCGGCCGTCGCGGGGGTCGAAGATGGCGAGGAAGCAGGTCATCATGCGGCTCTGCTCGAGCCCGCCCATCACCATGCTGTTCAGCAGAGCCATGATTCCGGCGGGGTGGGCGGGGTTGCCGGGGTGGCAGACCACCGCTTTGGCCATGGCCACGCCGAGGGAGGCGGCCACGCCGTGGCCGGTGATGTCGCCGATGACCACCAGCCAGCGCCCGTCGGGCAGGGCGAAGTAGTCGAAGTAGTCGCCGCCCACCCGGCTGGCGGACAGGGTGGAGCCGAAGACCTCCCAGCCAGCCTGCCGCAGTGGTTCGCGCGGGAAGAAGGTTTCCTGCACGATCCGCGCCACTTCCAGGTCGGCCATCCCTTCCAGCACGGTGTTGAAAGCGGCGGCCAGACGGGCGAACTCGTCGCCGCCCTCGACGGGGAGTCGCTTGCGGAAATCGCGGGCGCGGATGGCGGTCAGCCCCTCCCCGAAGCGGCCCAGGGGCCGGAGGAACTGGCGGGTGAGCAGAAGGCCAAGGCCGAGGCCAAAGGCCACCAGGCCGACCCCGGTGGCCCCCAGCCGCCAGGCGACGAAACGGAGGTCGGCCCGGACCGCCTCGTCGGTCGAGGCCGCGAAGTAGACGTGCTCGTCGTTTTCGGGGACGTAGAGCCCGGACATGAGGAGGGAACCCGAAGCCCAGGGCAGGGTGCGATGGATGGCCGCGGCCTGGCGGCGGGCGGCCAGGTTGAGGGGCTGGATTTCGTTTCTGGCGGGGAAATCCGGAGTCCGGACGAGCCAGTCGAGGGCGGCGCCCACCTTGATCTCCCCGCCATGGGAAGCGAAGTCGAGGAGATGGCGGGGCAGGTCCCTGAACAGGTTGTCCCGGCCCCACAGCATGATCAAGCCGGCGGGGTGGCGGCCGGCGGTGTCGAGCAGGCGGAAAGCCAGGTAATGGGCGGCGGATTTGGCCAGGGTCGAGAAGGTGAAATGGTTGACGTTCTCCTCGAGCATGGCGGTGAAGGGTTCGAGGTCGATGCCCATCGATTCGAGGGTGGCGCGAAGGGCTTGCTCCCGGGCGGCGTCGTGCAGGCCAGGATCGGTGCCGTTGATCTCGGCGGCCCGCTGACGGACGAGCATGCCCATGACCTGGGTGACCGGAGCCATCTCCTTGCGGAACCCGGCGACCTGGTTGATCAGGTTCCGTCCCTGGGCGTCGAACAGCTGGCAGAGTTCCGGGTGGAGAACCTGGAGGATGCGGTGGACCCGGTCGATGGCGGCGGGAACCGCCCGGGCGCCAGCGGGCAGGGGAGGGGCGAGATGACGGTGCAGGACCGCTTCGAACAGGCTGAGGCGTTCCAAAGGCAGGCGGGAGGCCTCTCCCAGGATGTCCTCGTGCACCTGGAACCGGCGGTTCTGGAGCAGGACCTCGCGATCGGCCAGCAGGCCGCGGGCGGCCAGGGCCAGGAGCCCGAGGGGGACCCCCGAGGTGTAGAGGAACAGGACGAGGATTTTGACCCGGAGGGACCAGCGGTCGGCCCGGCGGAGGCAGAACGCGCCGAAGGCGGTTCCGGCCAGGAACAGGAGGGCCAGGCCGCGGTCGAAGCGCCGCCAGGCTTCCTGCCAGGCGGCGAGGGGGGCATCGGGGCGGGCCATGACCACCCGCTTGGCTGGCGAGATGACGGCCTGGCTCCAGATCCAGCCGCCGTCATACAGACAGCCGTCCTCCTCCTGGCCCAGGCGCAGGAGGGCGTGGTGCAGGATGGCCGGGGAAATGGCCATGCTGACCGACAAGGCCTCGAGGGCCTGCCGGAGATCGACGATGGCGATCTGGGTGTCGGGGGTGGGCGGGGTCTGCCAGGTCATCCAGAACCGGTATCCGAACTCGCGGATGTCTTCGGGCAGGTTGACCCAGAGCAGGAACCAGGGCCGGCCGGGGTGGGCGGTGGTGAGGAAGGAGTAACCGCGGCGCCGGTGGAAGGAACTGGGGGAGCCCCGCCACGAGACGAAGTCGCGGATCTTCCGGGCCCGGAAGTACCCGAGGAAGGGGCGATAGGCAGGAAGATGCCGCCACAGCGGGGCGGGGTCGCCGTTCACCAGGGCGATGCGGTCGCGGCCGAACCGGTCGAGTTCTCCATGCCACTGGGGGAGGTCGGAGAGGCTGGCGATCAGACGGCCGTCGGGGCGGAAGCAGGCAGCCTCGAATGCTCCGGGAAACCGCCTTTTCATGGCGTCCAGCTCCTGTCGCAGGCGCTCTTCGGCGTCCGGGCCCTGGCCCAGCTGGGCGACCACCGTCTCGCTGTGGCCGGCGATGGCCCTCTCGAGGCGGCCGTGAAACTGGAGGTTGTGGCGGAACTGCTCGAAGGGAAGCTGGGCCTCCCGGCGGGCCAGGGCCAGGGCCTGGTCGAGGTCCCGTTCCCAGCCAAGGCGGAGGAAGACCAGGGGCAGGGCGGCGAGGACGGCGGCGGCCAGCCAGGGCTGGAGGCGGCGGGCGAGGCCGGCGAGGCGGTTCCTCATGCGGGTGCTCCGTCCAGCAGGACGGGGCGGTCGGCCGGATGGGGGGCGGCGGCTCGCCTTTCCTGCAGGACCAGGACGGTGATGTCGTCAGCGGGAGGCTGGCGGGGGGCGAGGGCGAGGTGCCAGGCCCGCAGGGCGGCCACCGTGGCCGCGGCGTCGGGGCCGACCAGGCCGGGCAGGGCGGCGAGGATCCGCTCGTAGCCGACGGGGGAGCCATCGGCGGCGGCGGCCTCGACCAGGCCGTCGGTGTAAAAGACCACGGCTGTCCCCGCCGGGAGGTCGAGGAGGAGGTCGGCGGCCTTCCAGCGGCGTGAACTGCCCAGCGGGTAGCCGCGTGCCTCGAGAAAGGCCGCCCCGGCCGGGGAGACGAGAATCGGGTAGGTCTGGCCGGCGTTGGCCAGGACGAGGCGGCGGGCGGCCGGATCGAAAGAGGCTAGGGCACAGCTCATGGTCTTTTGGCGCTGGAGGATGGACCCGAGCAGACCGTTCAGGCAGGCCAGCGCCCCGGCCGGGTCGGCCGGGGTGGCCGGGTGACCCAGGGCCGCCTTGACCAGGGCCACGACCAGGGCGGCGCCGACCCCATGGCCGGAAACGTCGCCGAGCACCAGCCGGAGCCGGCCGTCGGGGCCGGGGCCGAAGTCGAAGAAGTCTCCCCCGACCTCGCTGGCGGGCCAGCAGGCCCCGGCCGCTTCCCAGGTGCCTGCGGTCACCGGGGCTCGGGGAAACAGGTGTTCCTGGACGGTCCGGGCCAGTTCGAGATCCTGCAGGTCGGCCAGGGCATCGTTGAACAGGGCGGCGAGTCCCCCCAGTTCATCGGTCGAGGTCACCGGGATCCGGGTGTCGAATTGGCGGGCGGCGATGGCGGTCATGCCCTCGGACAGATGACGGATGGGTACGAGGAAGAAACCAGCGAGGAGGAGGCCGATGATGACGCTGACGCCGGCAATGACCAGGGCGATGAAGGCGATGTTCCAGCGCAGGCCGGCGATCTCGGCCTGGATGGGTTGGTCAGAGGCCAGGCCCAGCAGGGAATACCTGGTGAGGGAGGTACAGCGCAGACCGGTCAGGAGGAAGGTTCCCTCCCTTCCAAAGAGCGGTGCCCGGAAACTGCGGGAGCGGGAGGAAACCTTGGCCAGGACCGGGGCCACCAGGCGGCGGTGCCGGAAGTCGGGGGGGAACTCCTCGCCCCGGTGAAGCGGCGACCAGGCGAAGAACTCCCCGCCCCCGGCGCGGCGGGACAGCCGACCGAGTTCCGCCTGCAGGTAGTTTCGTTCCATCCGGTTGGTGTCCCAGACCAGGAATCCGTAGTGGGTGATCCGGTCATCGGCGGTGCCGAGGGGGAAGCAGTAGAGGTAGAACCGAAGGTGGCCGGACTTCAGTTCGTCGAAGAACAGAGGATCGATGGGAATCGTGGTGTCGCTGAACTCGTCGATCTCCTTGGTCGAACCGTTACCCGCGCCCTCTTGGGCTTCCCGGTCCTGCTGGAGGGCATACTGCCGGGCGACCCGGCCCAGGGCCTGCCGCGTGTTTGGGCTCACCGCACCCGCCGCGGGGTCCTGGAACTGGAAGGCCAATGCCCCCTGACGGTCGAAGATGTAACAGCTGTCGAACCCGAAGGCGGCATGCCAGTCGGCGAACCGGTTCCGGAAATCGGCGAAGCCGTTCGGAGGGGCGACGGGCCGGGCGTAGTACAGCCGCCGGAGGTTGTCCTCCAGCCTGGTCAGGTGGAGGCGGAAGCGGCCGTCGAATCCCATCAGCGTCGCTTCCATGGCCCGATGGGAGGCGGCCGTCAGGACCTCGCGCCGGTCGGTCAGGTAGGAATGCGCCGTCAGGCCCATGATCAGGAGGGGAACCCCTGCCGAATACAGGAAGGCGGCCAGCAGTTCGAGCCGCACCGATCCGGCCAGCCACGACAGAAAGGCGGCGATGGGCCCGAGAGGGAAGAGGACCATGGTCAGCAGGCCCATCGCGGCCAGGAAGGGACGCGCGTCGGCGGGATGCAGGGCTGGGGGCGGGACCTCGAGGCGGCCGACGACCCAGACCCCCGGAAAGAGCAGTCGGCGGGCCAGCAGGGTCTGCCCGTCCCACAGGCGCCGCTGGGGGGAATGGTGAAGCTGTCGCCAGTGGGCGGCGAACCGGGAGCCGGGCAGGCCGAGCCGGCGCCAGAGCCGTGGCCCGCTTTCCCCGGTGAGGGCGAGGCCCAGGCGGGCCCCTGCCGCGCGGGGCCTGACCGCGGCGATCTCCTCCTCGAGGGCCAGGGTGCGCAGGTAGGTACGGGGGGAGAAGAACAGGAAAAACATGCCCTGGGGGTGGGCGTCCGACAGGTAGATGAAGGTGGTTCGGGGCGGGCCGGCGGCGAAGAGCAGTTGGCCGTGGATGGCGAACCCCTGCGGCACGAACGGGCCGAAATAACTGCGGATGAACGAGAGAGCCAGGGAAGGCAGTTCGGTCCGTTCGTCCCGGAAGCGGCGGTAGGCCTGGAAGAAGGTGCGGGCCAGGGTGCGGGCGGTTGGCCGGTCGGTCCAGCCCGGTACCGGGTTTCCCCCGCTGTCGAGGAGCACGCCCTGGATCTGGTCGGGATAGCGCTCCTTCAGGGCAGGCAGGAGGCGGCGCCACAAGTCCAGGGGTTCGCTGGCGGCGAACGTCTTGTCCTCGAGGCGGCGGAAGAACCGGGTGAAATGCTCGTGGGGGTCACGCGCCGCCTCGACCTGGCTGAGGAGCGTGTCGAGGCGGTTCTCGGCGGCGAGGCGGACCTGGTCGGCGTTCCCCGCCGTCAGGATGGCCTGGCCGGCCATGGCCAGCAGGAAAGGGAACAGGACGAGGGCGGCGCGGACCCATGATGGAAGACGCCCCCCCGCGGGTGCCGCGCCTTCCCCAGACCCGCCGCCGTCCGCCGCCTGGGGCGGCAGAGTCGGGGGAGCGGGCATCCCGAAGGGGCCTTCCTGAGCCATTGCCCGCAGTGTACCGGATTCCCGGCCCCCTGACAACCCAGCTGGGGCCAGCCATCAGGCTGGCCGGCCATCCTCCGGCGACCCTGCGGTGCCGGCGGCTTTCCGATCGGGGGCGGTGGGGGGTCAGCGGCGGAAGAGGGGGGCATAGCCCTCGGCGACGATGCGGTCCCAGGTGTATTCGCGCTCGACCACCTCCCGCCCCGCCTGCCCCATGGCGGCCCGGCGGGCAGGGTCGTCGAGCAGGGCGGCCAGCCGGTCGGCCAGGGCCCCGGAATCGCCCGGGGGCACCAGGAACCCGGTCACCCCGCCGACGCGGGTGGCGATGACGGGCCGGGCGCAGGCCATCGCCTCGAGGGCGACGATGCCGAAGGGTTCTTCCCAGATCGAGGGGACCACCACCACGTGGCTCTGGTGATACAGCCCGGGAAGGTCTTCCTGCCGCCGCCACCCCGCGTCTTCGAGGAAGGGGCGGCGCGGCACCCGGCCGCGCTGGCGGGTCACCAGGAGGCGGAAATCCTGCCGGTGGCGCCACAGCCGGGAACAGGCTTCCACCAGCGGCCC
>CAZKPI010000069.1:0-6023 GCA_964554555.1 uncultured bacterium | reverse complement strand
GTCGTCGATGCGTCCGGGCATCAGAATCCGCAGGCCGCCGTCGGCCGGGGGGGCGGGACGGGGGGTGAACAGGCCGGGGTCGATGCCGGCAGGCACCACGTGGATCGGCCGGTCGGTATACGGGGTGAGCATGCCGGCCAGGCGCCGGTTGTAGACGATCACCCCCGCCGCCGCCTGCAGGGCTTCCCGGAACCGGTTCTGGTAGCCGGGCAGGAAGGCGCGGGCGCCGAAGAATTCCCGGTCGACGTTGCCGACCTTCAGGCCCAGGCCCCACTTGATGGGCACCTTCAGGAAGGACCACAGGACACAGCTCCAGCATTTCCAGGGATGCGACTGGAAGTGGTGGCCGCAGGTGCGCCCGAACCGGTAGATGCGGTTGGTGAGGCAGAGGAGTTCATACTCGTAGAGGCGCAGGAAGGTCGGATACCCGCGCAAGGCCAGCACCACGTCGGGCTTGAGAAAGTAGCCGTCGGTCACGACGCAGACGTCAGGGCGGAACCGGTCGACCGCCTCGCGCAGGCGCCTGCCGACCTGTTCCGCCGTGAACCCCCGGGGCCGGAAGGGCAGGACCTCGATCGGGAAAGGCGGCGGGCTGTCCAGCACCCCGCGCGGCCGAGTGTCGTCGAGCCGCGGCACGATCAGCCGGACCTCCCAGCCGAGACGCTGGAGGCCGAGGGTCATGTTGGCGGCATCGACGCACGACCCCCCCTGCGGGGGCCAGTGGAACAGCAGGTCCACCACCGCGATCCGGGGCATCCGGGGTTCTCTCCCTTCGTGACCTTCCTTGGTCCGGCTGGCCTTCCTGGCTGTGGCGGGGGCCGGGATGGCCCGCGCCGGCCGACACGATGTCCGACGTCCCCCGCGGCCGCTTCGGGGGGGGCGCGGAACACCCGTCTGGCGCTCGGTCAGGGGGCTGTCACCCCCCACCCGCCACGGGCGGGCGCCGGGGCCATGGTAGCCGATGACCCGCTTCCCGTCAATTGTCGGCTGGGTCGATGCCAGGGTGGGCGGCCGGCATCTGGGCAGGCGGACTGCAGGAGGGGGCCCGGGCCGAGCGATCGCCGATGCCGCCCACTGCTTCGGCGGGACCCGTTTCCTTCCCTGCCCTCAACATCCCTCAGGCCAGCAATTCTCACCATGTGATCTGGGGCGGGTTTCCGGACAACCTTGGTCTGATTCGTTGATGGGGCCATTGCCGACGGAAACCACTGTTCATCGGAGAAGCCTGGGATTGCTGAGGGAGAATCCCTGCCCTCAGGCGGGACGGTTGGACCGGCCGCGGGGAATGTGCTAGGGTTTGGATGGCTCACGCATGTTCAAAAACCTCCTCAAACGCTTCTTCGCCCTGAAGGACACCTCCTTCGGGAGGCAGGTCCAGCAGAGCCCCTGGGCGCATGCCGCCAAGGAGCTGGTCCGGATCGGCCTCTGCCGCCTGTCCGGACTGCCCCCCGACCAGGGGTTCCGGAACCTGCTCGGGGAGCGCTGTCCCAGGGAACTGCGGTTCGCCCGGCCTTACTCCCCGGCCGATTTCAACCTCGTCCTGGTCCAGCCGCCGCTCCCTGCGAACCGGTGCCACAAGCGGATCGTCCCGCTGAATCTGGCGTATCTGGCCGCCTTCGTCCTCGACCGCCTCGAGGGCGTCAACGTGGCCATCCTCGACTGCCAGCTCAACGATCTCGACCTGTTCGAAGCGCTCGACCTCCTGCGGAAATACCGCCTGGACCTGGTCGGCCTCGGGTGCTGGACCGTCCAGGCAGCCTTCGCGGCCCGCCTGGCCGCGGCGATCCGGCGCGAACTGCCGGGAACCCGGATCGTTCTCGGGGGGGTGCACGCCACCGTCCTGCCCGAGGAGGCGCTGGCCTCCGCCGACGTGGTCGTCATGCACGAAGGCGAGGAGACCCTGGTCGAGCTGGTGCAGTGCCTGCGGGCCGGGGATCCGGCCCGGCTCGGGGCGGTGGCGGGGATCGCCTTCCGGACCCCCGCCGGGACGCTCCAGACCAACCCCCGCCGGCCGCGGATCGGCAACCTCGACGCACTGCCTTTCCCCGCCCTGCATCTGCTCGACATCCCCGCCTACGACATGCCCCTGCACGTGGTGGGCGGGGTCCGTCTGCCGATCATCGCCTCGCGGGGATGCCCCTACGACTGCTCCTTCTGCGCCTCGCCCCTGATGTGGGACCGCAAGGTCCGCTACCGGTCCGCGGCGAACGTCGTCGCGGAAATGGAACAGATCATCCGGTCCCATGGCATTTCCTATTTCCATTTCTGGGATGACAATTTCACCCTCGGCCGGAAATTCGTCAACGAGTTCTGTGCCCTGGTCAAGGAACGGAAACTGGCCATCAAATGGGTCTGCCTCGACCGGGCCGAACACGTGGTGCGGAACGCCGACCTGCTCGGACCCATGCGGGATGCCGGTTGCGTCGGTATCGAGATCGGCATGGAAAGCGCCAACCCCGACACCTTCCTCTTCATCAACAAGCGGCAGGGGCTCGACGCCGTGGAGAAGGCCGGCCGGGCCATCCGGGAGAGCGGCATCGCCCCGCTGTACACCTGCATGGCGATGAACCCCGGCGAGACCATCAACGGGTACCATTTCCAGAAGAAGGCGCTCGACCGCATGCAGGAAGGGCTCCCCTGGTTCCAGTTCTTCCACCCGCTCCCGTTCCCGCTGTACATCGGGCAGTTCGCCACCCCCTACCCGGGGACGGGCTTTGCCGCCCAGGTTGGCAAGGAGGGGGTCCTCCTGCGCGACCACCCCGAGGATGGTTTCCACCACCAGATCAATTTCGTCCCACGCACCCTGCTGGACGACGTCCCCCGCCGCAACAGCGCCTCACTGCCGGCCTCGGTGCGCCGGGTGGTGCTGTATGCCTTCTGGCGGGGCTTGTGGATTCCCTTCGACCGCGAGAACTCGATGCCCACCCTGCAGGCGAAACTGCGCGAGGTGAACCGGTTCGTCCTGTGGTTCTGGGACCGCGCCAACGGCCGCCGGTCGCTCGAGCAGATGGCCATGCAAGCCTGCCAGGAGCTGAATTTTCCCGAGTCGAAATCGCTCCGGTATGCGGCCTTCCTCGCCTATCTCCTCGGCCAGCTGGGCTGGATCCGTTCCGCAGTCCACAATCCCGGGGAGGTGATCACGCCCGTGTCGATGCGGCTTCCCCTCGGGTGCGAACTGCAGGTGCGGCAGGTGTTGCTGTTCATCGACTGAGCCTCGTCTGCCCCCTTTCAGCTTTGGTTTGCCGCCGCTTCGGGTGAAGTGGGGAACGGGGATTTCCTTGACACCCTCTCCCGCCACTGACTATACTCTCCTCCATCCTACCTGGGTTTCGGGAGCCGACATGAGTATCAACTTCGAGCAACGCATCGCGCTGAACCCCGCCCTGATCATTGGTCTGGGCGGCACCGGCAAGAAGGTCCTGATGAACTTCAAGGAGGCCTTCCTCAACAGCCCGCAGATCCGGCGCGCGTTTGCCCAGGTCGACCAGAAGCCGGCCCTGCCCGATTTCATTGACCTTCTCTGCATCGACACCGACCTGTTCGATGCCCGCGAAACCGAGAAGATCGAAGGGGCGCGCCTCCGCGAGGAGGAATACCACCAGATCAACATCCAGAACGCCAACCAGATCACGGGAAACCTCGATACCGACACGTATTCCTACCTGCAGGAGTGGTTCCCCGTGAAACTGAAGCACCACCTCGGGCAGATCAGCCAGGGGGCGCACCAGTTCCGGTTCACCGGGCGGTTCGGGCTGTTCGTCGACGTGCAGAAGATCTACCAGCTGATCAAGTCGAAGGTCAGCAAGATCATGGCCCGCAAGAACGTCAACCAGGACGACCTGATCGTCCCCCTGACCAACAAGCAGGGCCAGATCCTGACCCCCGAATTCTACGTGGTCGGCTCGCTGTGCGGCGGCTCAGGGGCGGGCATGTTCCTCGACGTCGCCTACCTGGCCAAGATGGCCTACTACCAGCTGTCCGGCGGCAAGGGGAAGCCGGTGATGGTCGGCATCCAGCTGACCCCCGAGGCGTTCAACCAGATCGCCATCGATCCCAACGTCAACGCCACCGGCCGGCTCGAGGCCAACGGCTACGCTTCGCTCGTCGAGCTGTTCTACTTCATGGGGAAGGAAAAGTTCCCGCCCTCGCGCAGTGCCAAGGACATCCTCGCCCAGGACCGCCGCAACAAGTTCATGGTCAACTACGGCCCGCTCGGCAAGAGCCACGACCCCACCACCTTCGGGGCGGTGGCCGAGGAGGTGCCCTTCGACCAGTGCTACCTGCTGGGTACCACCGGCCTCGACGACATTCCCACCTACAACAGCATCGCCGCCGAGCTGATCTTCACCAAGCTGGCCACCAACCTGCGCCAGGCGCAGAACTCGATGCTCGACAACGCCTCGCAGATCCTCGGCCAGGTCAGCTCTGACCTCGAGGGAAAACAGCTCAAGTGTTTCAGTACCGCAGGGTTCAAGAGCTTCCACTACCCGCTCGATGTCATCCTCGACCTCTACACCTACAAGCTGTCGATGGACCTCACCTACTGGCTGAAGCTGTCGGCCGGCAAGATCAGCATCGACCAGCTGGTCAGCACCTTTGTCGAGGCTGATCCCGGGCGGCTCGACCTGACGCCGGAAGGCCTGCTCGACCTGGCGCGCAAGGCCATCCCCCGGGCCCAATACTGGGACAACCCGCAATACCACACCATGCGCACCGAAGCCGCCCAACTGCCGGGCGAGTCGGCCACCGCCTACATCCTGCGCAAGATCGACGAGATGGAGCGGGTGAAGGTGAAAAAGGACGAGATCCGGGCCCGGGTCAAGGTGGCCTTCGAGAAGGCCGCCATCGAGGCCGGGCGCTATCTGAAGGAGAAGGTCCTCGAGATCATCAACGATCCGGACCAGGGCGCCCTCATCGCCATTGATTTCCTGGCCGCCTTCGACAAGTTCCTGAACCGGTTCCCGCGCGAGGTCGCCTTCCGCAAAGAGGAGGAGATCAAGAGCCGTCAGGTCAAGGAACAGCGCGAGTTCACCACGCTGAAGGATGCCCTGGTGGCCCGCCTCAGCTCGATGTTCGGGCTCGGCGGCAAACTGCTGGAACTGGGCACCCTGTTCTCGCTGACCAACATCCACGAGGAGTACAAGAAACTCGAGAAGAAGGCCGCCGAGGCCGTCGAGCTTGAATACGAGCGGTTCTGCCTCGCCGCCACCAGCGACTTCCTGAAGTTCCTGGGGGTGCAGGTCAACAACATCAAGCGGCAGGTCGAGGAGTTCGCCCGCAAGCTTGACGCCATCAGCAAAAACGGGTTCATCGAGCGCTCCTACGAGGCCTGCCTCGACCGCATCAAGCCGTTCTCCAACGTCCAGAAGTTCGTCGGCACCTTCATCTTCGAGGAGCGGGACATCGATCCGTTCTACAAATACCTGCTCGGCGAACTGTCGAACAACGACATCGAACGGGCCTTCCTGGTCAAGATCAACCTCGGGCGCAACTGGGACGGCTACACCAATCCCGAGAGCGACTCGCTCGAGAACGACATCGTCACCTACTGCCGCGAGGTGGTGGCCCGGCGCATGTTCGGCGGCATCGAGGAGTTCATCCACTGGAAGGACTCGGTCCGCAAGGGCTTCAAAAAGAGCCTGATCGAGAGCATGATGAACCAGTCGGCCCCCCTGCTCACCATCAACGACCGCGGCAACAACCACCCCGCCCGCATGAACATCGTCACCCTGGGCATCGCCGACGAAGGCAGTCAGCTGGCCGCCGAGATCAAGGAGACCCTGCTGAAGGGCGGCCTGGGCGTCACCGTGGCCCCCACCCGCAATCCCTTCTCCATCAGCCTGGTGCAGACCCTGCACGGCATCTGCCCCTACAACCTCAGCGCGATCACCCAGTGGCACGGCCTGTACCGCAAGAACAACGCGCGCATCAACTGTCACGCCGTGCTGGCCAATGACGCCTACCCCGTGCTGTGGTCGAGCTACGGTCTGATCCCCGCCAAGACCCTCGAACAGCTCTACCTG
>CAZKPI010000068.1:0-13667 GCA_964554555.1 uncultured bacterium | reverse complement strand
TGGCCGGGTTCCCGCCCCGGCATTTCGCCGACATGATCCGGCTGATGACGGCGGCGGTGGCCCTTCCTGCCCTGCCCCTGCCGGAACTGGCCGTCGCCTGGGCGGTCTGGTGGGCCGTCGGCCGGGGATTGGGCGACCTGCCGTCCCCGACCTGGGGGCAGACGGTGTTCCGGCGGGGCCTGGGGCTGGCCGCTTCCGTCTATGTCATCGCCGCCCTGGTCGACACGCGGATCTTCGGACTGCTGGGGGTCCGGCTGAGCTGGCCGCTGTTGGCGTTCGCGGGCCAGCTGGGCATCGCTTTCGCCTCGATCCGGCCCTATCTGACCGCCCCGCTGGTCATGGGGGTCCTGGCCGTCGTCTGGATCGGCCAGCGGGATGCCGGCCGGGCCGGGCCGCCTCCTGCCCTGCCGTCCCGCGGCCGCCCGGCCGCTCTGCTCGGGGCCGGGCTGGGCAGTCTTCTGCTGTTGGGACTTCTGCACCCGGCCCTGCGCGAGTTCGCCACCCCCACCCTGTGGAACCTGGCGACGGTCCTGCCCGCGCGCCTGGCCCGAGCGGCCGCCCCCGCCCTGCCTCCCGGACAGCACCTGCGCGAACTGGCCGCTGTTCTTCCCTTCCCCGACCAGGTGCGCGAGAGCCGTCCCCCCACCGGCCACAACCTTCTGCTGGTGATGGCGGAATCGATGCACACGCGCTACCTTTCCCTCTACGGCGCGCCCTTCCCCACCCAGCCGGGCCTGGCCTCCTTCTCGCCCCGGCTGTTCACCCGCGTTCACAGCAGTTTCCTCGCCACCGAGAACGCCAACTTCGCCATCCTCAATGGTCTCCATCCCCCCGCCGAATCGATGGGCGACCTCGCCCCCACCCTCGCCTGCCCCTCGCTGGTGCGGGTTCTGGCCGACCAGGGCTACCGGGTCAGCTACTTCTATCCGGGCGACCGCCAATACCGGAACTTCGCCAGCTGGCTGAACCTCCAGCCGCTGGAGGCCTGCTTCGATCAGGCGAACATGCCGGGGCGGGAGCGGTGGCGCGAGACCGGCTGGGGGCTCGACGAGCGGTGCCTGAAGGAGGCTGTCCTGGAGCGGTGCCGCGGGCACCGGGCCCGGGGCGAGCGGTTCGCGGTGATCTTCAGCAGTCTGACGCCGCACCACCCGTATCCCCTGCTCGACCCGGCCCGCCGGGTCTTCACCCCCACGGTGGACGAGGCGGCGGCTGGCCTGCACCTGCGGGCGGGGTATCTCAACCAGCTGATCTTCATGGACGACCTGTTCGCCGACCTGCTGGACGGCCTGCAAAGGGAAGGCCTGCTCGACTCGACGCTGGTGGTCTTCGTCGCCGATCACGGCGAGGCTCTGGGCGAGGAGGGAACGCTCGGCCACGGGTTCATCGCCACCCCCGACCTGACCAACATCTTCTGCGCGATGCTGGAGCCGGGCCGGACCTCATTCGTGCGCGACTCCACGCTGGGATCGCAGATCGATCTGATGCCGACGATCCTCGATGCGCTCGACATTCCGATGCCGGCCGGCCACCCGTACCAGGGGCGCTCCCTGCTGGCCACGGGGCCGGTGCGGCCCATCCTTGTCTCCTCGTTCGGGGACCGGGCGATCATCTCTGCCGAACGGTTCCTGCGCCTGCCGCCGGCCGGGGCCGGCCAGGCATATGCGGCCGCCCCCGCGACGGCGGCCGGCCCCCCCGATTTCGCCACCGCTCCCTTCCCCCTGGAATCGGCCGTCACCGATGACCGGCGGCAGGAGGTGCTGGCGTTCGAGGAACGTCAGCGGGCCCTCCTGCTCGACTACGAGCGCCTGCAGTCGGTCTTCGCGGCCGGCGGCTGGCAGGCGTCGGGTACGGTCACGCCCTGACCAGGGAGGCCCGGGGACACCTGGCTTAATGATGTAAGGCAGGAAATGGTATAATGTAGAAATGGAGGTCGCCGATGACGCGGACCCAGATCACCCTGACCGAGGAACAGTACCGTTTTCTCACCGATTTCTCCCGGCAGACGGGGGAATCGCTCTCGTCCATCATCCGGCGGGCGGTCGACCGCCTTCGCGCGCAGGAAGAGCCTCCCAACCGGCGGGTGCTCGGCCTGATCGGCGCCTTCCAGGCGGACCGGGACGACGTTTCCCTCAGGCACGACGAGATCCTGTGGGGATCGGAACCGGAGGCGGGACCCGCTCCCCGCCCGCGTCGCGGCCGGAAAACCCGGCGATGAGAGTGTTCGTTGACACCTCGGCGCTGTTTGCCGTCCTGGTGCGGAACGATGCCATGGCCGTCCAGGCGGGAAGCACCTTCCAGGCTTTGCTGGAACGAAGGGCGGAGTTTCATACCACGAGCTGCGTGCTCCTCGAGACGGAAGCGCTTCTGCAAGCCCGGGTCAGCCTGGCCGCCGCCCGCCGGTTCCATCATGAGTTTGTCCCTCTCCTCCGTATCCGGTGGGTTGACGAGATCCTGCACGACAAGGCCTTCCGGCGGCTCGAGCTCCGGAACCGCCGGGACATCAGCCTGGTGGACTCGGCGAGTTTCGTGTTCATGGAGGATGCGGGCATCACGCCCGCCTTTGCCTATGACCAGCACTTCGCCGAGGAAGGGTTTCTCTCCCTGACGGTTCCCGCCGACCTGGCCAGGCTCCCCGGCTGACGTTTCACCGGAAGGGGCCCGCCGCCGGTCATTCCCCGCCGGGGGCGCCGCGGCCGGGGATGACGAGGTTGACGGCGTCGCGCACGGTGCGGGCGCGCAGGATGTCGGGGCCGGCGGGGGCATCCCCGCCGCCCGAGACCAGGAAGCGGCGGAAGCCGAAGCGGCGGCCCTCGTTGATCCGGCGTTCGATCTGGCCGACGGGGCGGATCTCGCCCGACAGGGTGAGTTCGCCCGCGAGCAGGAGGTCGGAGGGCAGGGGGCGGTCCCAGGCACTGCCGACGAGGGCCATGGCGAGGCCGAGGTCGCCGCCCGGCTCGGTCATGCGCAGGCCGCCGGCGACGTTGGCGAACACGTCCTTGTTGTAGAACTTCATGCCGGCGTGTTTCTCGAGGACGGCCAGCACGAGGTTGAGACGGTTGGTGTCGAGGCCGGAGACGACGCGCCGGGGCATCGACAGAAAGGAGTGGGTGACCAGGGCCTGCAGTTCGGCCAGGATACAGCGGGTTCCCTCCAGCAGAGGAACGACCACGACGCCCGGCGACTCGAGGCGGTTGCGGTTGACGAAGAAGTCGGAGGGGTTGAGCACCGGCATCAGGCCGGCGGCGGTCATCTGGAAGACGGCGACCTCGCCGCTGGCGCCGAAGCGGTTCTTGAACACGCGCAGGATGCGGTAGCTGCTGTTGACCTCGCCCTCGAAGTAGAGCACGGTGTCGACGATGTGCTCGAGGATCTTCGGGCCGGCGATGGCGCCTTCCTTGGTGACGTGGCCGACGATGAAGACGGGCAGGCCGCGGTCCTTGCCGAACTTGGTGAGCACCGCGGCGCATTCGCGGATCTGGGCGACCGAGCCGGGGGTGGCCTCGAGCTGGGGCGAAAAGACGGTCTGGATCGAATCGACGATCAGGAGTTTCGGCAGGTAGGACATGATACAGCCGAGCGAGGATTCGAGGTTCTGTTCGGCCACCAGGAAGATGTCGCGGTCGTTGCCGATCTTCAGGCGGTCGGCGCGCAGTTTGATCTGCAGGGGCGACTCCTCGCCCGAGACGTAGACGATGGGCTTGACGTTGACCCCCAGCCGCGACGACAGCTGGAGCATGAAGGTCGATTTCCCGACCCCCGGCTCGCCGCCGATCAGGGTGATCGCCCCCGGCACGATGCCGCCGCCGATCAGCTCGTCGAAGGTGTCGAGCCCGGTCTGCAGGCGGGGCATGCGCTCGCACGGCACCTCGGCCAGAGGCTGGCACAGCGACAGGTTGGCACTGCCGGAACGGAAGGAGATGCCGCCGCCGGGTCCGGCCGCCACGCCCGCCACCGGTTCCTGGGCCAGGGTGTTCCATTCCCCGCAGGCACTGCAGTTGCCCTGCCACTTGGGAAAGCTCTGCCCGCAACTCTGGCAGACGTAGACCGTGCCGTTCTTCCTGGCCATTCAGCTACCTCGCGGGGGGGTGGCGGGGGAGATGCCCGCGGCGGAGAGGGGTCAGGCGAATATACCCTGCGGCACGGATCGGTTCAAGGCGGGCCGGGTCTCTTGTCAGGAGGGGGCCGGTCTGGACAAAGGTTTCCGCGTGGGAACCGAGACCGAGCCGCGGTTGAGCGCCGGTCGTCATCGCGGCTGGCTGGAACGGCGGAGAGGCTCCCGCGAGTCCAGGACTTCGGCCAGGAATTTCCCGGTCAGCGAGTCCGGGTGGCGGGCCAGTTGCTCGGGGGTGCCGGCGGCGACGATGCGGCCGCCGCGGTCGCCGCCCTCGGGGCCGAGGTCGATCACCCAGTCGGCGGTCTTGATCACGTCGAGGTTGTGCTCGACGACCAGGACCGTGTTGCCCTTCTCGACGAGCCGCTCGAGGACGGCCATCAGACAGCGCACGTCGGCGAAATGCAGGCCGGTGGTGGGTTCGTCGAGAATGTAGAAGGTGTCGCCGGTGGCCAGGCGCGACAGCTCGGCGGCCAGCTTGATGCGCTGGGCCTCGCCCCCCGACAGGGTGGTGCTGGCCTGGCCGAGGGCGAGGTAGCCGAGACCGACGTCGACCAGGGTCTGCAGGCGGCGCCGGATGGCCGAGAACGCCTCGAAGAAGCCGAGGGCCTCCTGGACGCTCATCTCGAGCACCTCGGCGATGTTCTTCCCCTTGAAGGTGACTTTCAGGGTCTCCTCGTTGAACCGACGGCCCTTGCACTGTTCGCAGACCACGTAGACGTCGGGCAGGAAGTGCATCTCGATCTGCAGCTGCCCCGAGCCCTCGCAGGCCTCGCACCGTCCGCCCCGCACGTTGAAGCTGAACCGGCTCGGCGTGTAGCCCCGGGCCCGGGCCTCGATCGTCTCCGAGAACAGCGTGCGGATCGGCGTCAGCAGGCCGGTGTAGGTGGCCGGGTTGGAGCGGGGGGTGCGGCCGATCGGGTCCTGGTCGATGTTGACCACCTTGTCGATGAGGTCGAGGCCGACGAGCTTCCGGTGGGCTCCCACGGGCAGGCGCGACTTGTTGAGCAGGTTCGACAGGAGCGGGTAGAGGGTGTCGGTGACCAGGCTCGATTTGCCCGATCCCGAGACGCCGGTGATGGCCACCAGACAGCCGAGGGGAACGGCCAGATCGATGTCTTTGAGGTTGTTGTGGGTGACCCCCAGGAGTTCGAGCCGCTGGCCGCGGCCCTTCCGGCGCCGGGGGGGCACCGGCAGATACTCGCGGCCGGCCAGGAAGCGGCCGGTCAGGCTGTGCTCCTGGGCGGCCACCTGGGCGGGGGTGCCTGCGGCCACCAGCCGGCCCCCTTCCTTCCCGGCCCCCGGTCCCAGGTCGACGAGGTGGTCGGCCTCGAGCATGATGTCGCGGTCGTGCTCGACGACCAGCACCGTGTTGCCGAGGTCCCGCAGGTGCTTGAGGGTGTCGATCAGGCGCCGGTTGTCGCGCGGGTGCAGGCCGATGCTGGGCTCGTCGAGCACGTAGGTGATGCCGACCAGGGCCGAGCCGATCTGGGTGGCGAGCCGGATGCGCTGGGCCTCGCCGCCCGACAGGGTGTGGGCGGCGCGCGACAGGTTCAGGTAGTCGAGGCCGACGTCTTTCAAAAAGCGCAGGCGGTTGCGCACCTGTTCGAGCACCTTCTTGCAGATGAAGGCCTCGCGCTCGCTGAGTTTCAGGGCGGCGAAGAAGTCGACCAGTTCCCCGACCGACTTCTCGGTCATCTGATGGATGGACAGGCCCTCGACGGTGACGGCGAGGGCGACGGGGGACAGCCGCTTTCCCTGACAGCCCGGGCAGGGCAGGGTGCGCATGAACTTCTCGTAGAAGGCGCGCATGTCCTCGGACTGGGTGTCGCGGTAGCGCCGCTCGATGGTGGGGATGATGCCTTCGAAGGGGCGCTTGAATGTGGCCTGCAGGGACTTGCCGGCGTAGTCGACGGCGATGGCCTGTTCGCCGGTGCCGTGCAGGAGAGCATGCAGAACCTTGTCGGGCAGGGTCCGGACGGGGGCATCGACCGAGAACCGCAGGTGGCGCGCCAGGGCATCGATCCATTGCCGGAACCAGGTCTCCTCGGAGGCGTTCATGGAGGCGATGGCCCCGCCCGCGATCGAGAGGTCGCGGTCGGGGATGACCAGGTCGGGGTCGACCACCATCTGGAAGCCGAGGCCCGAACAGGTCGGGCAGGCGCCATAGGGGGCGTTGAACGAGAACAGGCGGGGCTTGATCTCGGGGAGGCTGACGTCGCAGGAGGCACAGCGGAGGTTCGCGTTGAAGACCAGTTCCCGGGTCTCGCCCTGGCGGCCGGCGGGATCGAGCAGGACGATCAGCTGGCCGTCGGCCAGTTTGAAGGACAGTTCGATGGCCTCGCCGAGCCGGGTGCGCTGTTCGGGCGAGCCGTCGACGGTGGTGCGGTCGAGGGCCACCTCGATGGAGTGCTTCTTCTTGGGTTCGAGCTGGGGCAGTTCCTCGTCGAGCAGAAAGTACGAACCATCGACGCGCACCCGCGAGAAGCCCTCTTTGCGCAGTTCCTCGAAGACCTTCTGGTATTCCCCCTTGCGGCCGCGCACCACCGGGGCCAGGAAGGTCAGGCGGGTGCCGGCGGGGTGGGCGAGCAGGGAATCGACGATCTGGTCAGGGGTCGAACTGCAGACCGCTTTGCCGCACATGGGGCAGTGGGGCCGGCCGACCGCCGCGAACAACAGCCGGAAGTAGTCGTACAGCTCGGTGACGGTGCCGACCGTCGAACGCGGGTTGCGCGAGGTCGTCTTCTGCTGGATGGCGATGGTGGGCGACAGCCCGTCGATCTCCTCGACGTCGGGCTTCTCCATCTGCTGGAGGAACTGGCGCGCATAGGAGGAAAGCGACTCCATGTAGCGCCGCTGGCCCTCGGCATGGATGGTGTCGAAGGCCAGCGAGCTCTTGCCGGAACCCGACACCCCGGTGATCACGGTCAGCGAGCCGCGGGGCAGGGAGACGGTCAGATCGTGGAGGTTGTGGACACGGGCCTTGACGATGCGGATCATCTGACGGGGGGCGCCGGCGGCGCGGGAAGGGAGGGGGTCAGCGCCAGTCGTACTGGATGACGCTGGCCTGGGTGGGGTTGGCGATCTGGCCTTCCTGGAAGGTGACCTTGTAGAAGCCGGACACCTTGACCCGCTTTTGCGGACTGCGGCGGCTGAAGACCTCGACCAGGCCGTTCTTGACGACGACCTCGCCGGTGCGTTTGGTGTTGTTGTACAAGACCTTGTAGAGACCCGAGGCACCCAGGGCGACCACGCCGCCCGCCTCGACCTCGAGCAGTTCGCGGCCGTCGAGGGCGATCGAGACGGTCACCTCGCCCCGGTTCAGCTCGGCGAACTCCTTGACCACGCGGTTCTCCTTGGGGTCGAGTTCGGGGGGCTTGACCAGCATCTCGGACTCCGGCAGGAGTTTGAGCATGTTCTTGCGCTGGAGCTCGACGACGATGAAGCCTTCCTTGTCGGTCTTGAAGGTGTATTCCTCGCGGAACTTGAGCCCCTTGTCGATGGACTCCCAGTCGCCCAGGCTCTTGCCCACGACCTTGCCGTTGACGTCGCTGACGCTGGAGATGACCAGCTGTTCGCGTTCCTCTTTGAACGCGCGCTCCGCGGCCCGGTTGCGCAGGATGATCAGGAAGATGACCAGGCAGACGATGATGCCGACGACCACGCCGCCGATGATGGCCACGCGCTTGCGGTCAGCTTCGGCCTTCTGGGTCAGGATCGCCTTTTCGCGTTCCTGCTGGAGTTTCTTGAGGGACTTATGGTCGAGCCGTTCGAGTTGGTGCCATTGTTTGGCCATGGATGGGTGGGGTGTCTCTGGAGTGGATTGCTACAGCAGCATGATCCCGACGTTGGGGGTGATCATGATGGAATTGTCTTTGTACGTTTTGGGATCTTTGGGGTAGACGCAGTGGATTCTGATCTGCATGAAGCGGAAGTCGGTCGGGTCGGTGGGCAGTGAAGCTCCGGGATCGACCTGGAAGTTGACGTATTCGACGTCGGTACAGATGCTGACGGTCTTCTTACTGCCGGCGATCGGGGTCAGGCTGATCTTTCCCCCCTGGGCATACTGCGGGGGGGCGGTGGTGAAGGAAAAGGACTCGACCTCCATGCGCAGGTCGCCCACGGTGACCAGGGTGTTGGGAACGGCGTGGAACATCAGCTTGAACACCGTGACCTGGCCGGGCAGGGGGGGGGTGGCGCTTGGTTTCTCAGGCTGGCAGACCGAGAAACGCATGATCTCCTCGGCGCCGGAGGTGGGGGCCTTGATGTTGGTGCCGTTGCTCTTGATCTTGAGGAAATATTCCTGGGCCACCGATTTGTCGGGATTCTCGCAGGGGTCCTTGATCGTGTCGGCCAGCAGGGTGGTGGGATAGGAGGTGCTCTTGATGTTCTGGCTCAGGTAGGTGGTGCCGTTGCGCAGTTGATCGACGATGGCGCTGATCCAGCTGGCTTTGTTGGCGGTCTTCGAGCCGCCGATGAACAGCTGGTAGACCCAGAACAGGAACAAGGCGACGATGGCGAGGGCGATCATCAGCTCGAGGAGAGTGAACCCCTGGCGGCGGAGGGCGGTTCCTTCAGCGGCCGGCGCGAAGCGGGCGGATCGCCTCGGCCTATGCGGCGGCAAGGGGGGGCCGACCTCCGTTCGGGAGGCCTGGACGGACTTGGGCATTACAGGGACCCCCTGCGGGTGATTTTCTGGACCTTGCGTTGGAGCTGGGAGAACTTCCCCCCGCGGTCAGGGGCGAGGGGGTCGTATTTGAAGTCGTAGATGGTGCCCTCGACCTCGATCTCGATGGCTTCCTCGTTGTAGCGGCGCAATTCCTTCATCGCCTGCAGGCTGACCCGGTTGACCTTGTAGGTCATCGTGTAGGGGTAGCCTTCCGAGGTGGCGATCCGCCAGGAGCTGACGTTCTGGACGGTGGGGCTGATCGGCAGTTCCAGGGCGGGCTGGACGCGCTTGCCGTCAACCTTGCCGTTGGTGCAGTCACGGATGTAGTACTTCAGAAATTTGTCGGGCTTGAGGCTGGCGGCGGGCGGGATCGGCTGAGTGTATTTGCGGCTGGGGCTGGAGTGGGCGAAACCCGGGCCCAGGAACCGGTATTCGGGGTTGTAGAAACTGCCCATCTTGAGGTAGACGTCCTCACTGCCGGGCAGTTTCAGGTAGAAATACTTGTACTTGCCGTTGACGTCTTTTTCTTCCTGAGGGAGCTTGCGGACGTAGATGTTGGTGAACCCTTTCAGGATCTGGAAGTTCTCGTTGCCGGCGAACTCGGAAAAGTCGCACAGGGGGTTCTTGCCGGCGGTGAACTCGACGGCGTCATAGAGTTCGGTGGGGAACAGCTTGGCTTTCAGCAGGAAATGCTGGATGGCGGCCCGCGCGGCAAAGAACGCCTGCTGGTTCTCGAGGGTCAGCCGGTTGTGCTGGGCCACGTTCTTGTGCTGGAACAGCATGCCGGCCACCAGGATCATCAGGCAGAACGCGAAGAACAGGGCGATGACGATGGCCATGCCCCGGCGGTTGGCGGCGATCCGGGCCCGGCTGGTGCTCATCGGGAGATGTCCCCTTTCAGCGTCATCAGGTGGATGCGGCGGCAGCCCTTGCCTTCGGTTTCGGGGTCGGAATAGAGGGCCTTTTCGAGGTTCCATTGCACCTCGATGATCAGCTTCTTCATCGTGCAGTAGGCATACCGGTCGTCTGTCGTGTAGTTGACCTTGTCGGCGGCCATCCGCTGGGTGTAGCGGGCGGCGGTGGGATCGATGAACCGGGGGGCGTTGGCGCTGAAGCCGCCGTATCCCTCGTCGAGGTAGATGTTTTCAGCCGGCTCGGAAACATTGGCGGGGAGTTCGGTTTCCCAGCGGGGCAAGCCGGCCAGGGAACTGCCGGTCGGGTTGGGGTTGTACGCCTGGAGCCACTTGGGGGAGGACAGCTTGGCCGGGTTGCGGAGGAAGGAGAAGGTCAGGTCGCCGCGGGGGTGTTCGGGAAAATCATTCGGGGTGGAGGTGGGATACCCGCTGCCGATCTGCAGGTTTTCTGGTTTCTCGTCGCTGGGGGCCACCGAGGCGCAGACGTCCTCGACCTTCAGGGTGACGAGGTAACTGATGCCGCGCGGGTCGGTGTGGATGCCCTTGCAGGCATACCCGCCACCGGCCTTGTCGCCGTTGGGGAACAGCATTTCAGCCATCTTGCGGCACCAGGTGTCGTCGAACTTGTCGTAATCCCTGATGCCGGCGAGGTCGGCGGTCTTCAGCACGGCCGGGTTGCCGGCCCGGATCGCCTCGAAGGGGATGTTGTCGAGCATGGCGTTGAGGATCTCGCTGGCCTTGTTGATGGCGTAGGCCTGGGAGGCGTTGAAGTCGGTTTCCTCGGCGCCCTTGTGGATGATGCCGAAGATGGGAATCAGGGCCACGGCCAGGACGGCCATGGCAACGACGATCTCGAGGAAGGTAAAAGCCGACTCCCGGCCCTGGAAGGACCGGCAACCCGGCAGGCGGTTTACCTGAAAAACTCTCATCATGGAGTAGTATACCAGAAATCCCCCCCAGGGTTCCAGGAATCTTGCTCCCGGGGAAGAGTCTGCCAGAGCGGTTCCTCCGCGGCAGGACGAAGGTACCCGCCCGCCGCGGGGCCGGCCGCGGGGCCGGACGGGGGTTACAGGAGTTCGGAGGCCAGGGCCGACAGGTCGGAGCGTTCGGATTTGTGCAGGATGATGTGGCCGAACAGGCTCTTGTCCTTGAACCGGTTGATGACGAAGTTCAGGCCGTTGGAACTGCTGTCGAGGTAGGGGTTGTCGATCTGGTAGGGGTCACCCGTCAGCACCACTTTGGTGCCTTCCCCGGCGCGGCTGATGATCGTCTTGACCTCGTGCGGAGTCAGGTTCTGCGCCTCATCGACAATCAAAAACTGCTTGGGGATACTGCGGCCGCGGATGTAGGTGATGGCCTCGATCTGTACCTTCTGCGACTCGATCAGGAACTTGATCTTCTTGTCGACATCGTCGGAGTTGCTGTACAGGCGGTCCATGACGAACTCGAGGTTGTCGAAGATCGGCTGCATCCAGTGGCTGAGCTTTTCGTCCTTCGAGCCGGGAAGGTAGCCGATGTCCTTGCCCAGGGGCATGATCGGGCGGCTGACCAGCAGTTTGCGGTAGACATGCTCGTCGATCGTCTTCTGCAGGCCGCAGGCCAGCGCCAGCAGGGTCTTGCCGGTGCCGGCCCGGCCGACCAGGGTCACCAGCTGGATCTCGTTGCACAACAGCAGTTCGATGGCGAACTTCTGCTGAAGGTTGAGGGGTTCCACCCCCCAGGGGCGTGCGCTGATGTGGTAGAGGGGAACCAGTTTCTTGAGGGTGCCGCAGTATTTGGCCAGGGCGGTTTTGTTCTCGTTCTCCTCGGCCTTCATCAGCACGAACTCGTTGAGATACAGGCCGACGTCCGGGGCCTCCATCGACCGGGAGGCCAGAAACTGCTCGATGTCCCGGGCGGGCAGGACCACCTCGCGCCAGCCAGAATAGAGTTCGTCGATGTGGACCTTGTTGGTTTCGAAATCCTGGGTGGGGATACCGAGGGCGTCGGCCTTGATGCGGGCATTGATGTCCTTGCTGATCAGGTAGACGTTGCGGCCCTGCTTTTTGAGATGCAGGGCACAGGCCAGGATGCGGTTGTCGACTTTGTTCTTGTCGAACCCGTAGGGGATCTCCATGTCGTGGTCGATGAGCACCTGCAGACTGCCGCCGTTGGGGAGGGGGACGCCTTCATACAGGTGGCCGGTCGACCGGATGGTGTCGAGTTCGCGGGAGGCGGAGCGGGCTTCGCGGCCGCGTTCGTCGTTGAAACCCTTGAACCGGTCGAGCTCCTCGATGACCCCGAGCGGGATGACGACTTCGTTGTCCTTGAAGGAATACAGGGACTGATGGTTGTGGAGCAGAACGTTTGTGTCGATGACAAACGTTTTTCTCATGCGCGCATCCTTGATTCTGATGGGGTTTTCAGCGGGCCCAGCGTACCACACGCCCCGGGGCAAGTCAAACCCGGAACGGGACGGAACCCGCGCGGCATCGCTCAACAATTCGGCGGAACGAACCGATACAGGAGGTGGATTCTTGTCGGTCGGCGGGTCCATCCCCGCCGGCGGGTGTGAAGGTGCATCTCTTTGGAAAGGAACACGCCGTTCCATGAAACAGCCAACCCTCCTCCTGCTCCTGGTCACTCTCTTCGCCTTCCTGTGGCAGGGCCCTCCCCTGGCCGCCCAGGAATTTCCCGGCGATACCATGGGGTTCGACGACCCTGCGGCCGGGTATTCGTCCGTCGGACTGCCGAAGGTCCACCGGGAGGGGTCTTCGGAATCCACCACCTTCACCACCGGTTCGGGCGACCCTGACGAGGTCAAGGAAGGCGACGCTCTGATGGAGGGCGTCACCGATGAGGGCGACTTCAGCCGCGGAACCCAGAATTACACCGTCCGCAAGGGCGACACCCTGGGCGGGATCTCCAAGCGCTTCTTCGGTTCCACCAAATACTGGAAGAAGATCGCCAGCGCCAACGGCATCGACAACCCCGCCGGTCTGAAGGTCGGCCGGGTCATCAAGATTCCCTCGCAGGGCAAGGCCCAGACCTTCCGCTCGCGCCGGGCCGGTTCGGGCGGCGGCGCTTCCTACGAGACCCTTCCCCCCGTCTCCACCGGCGTGGGCCTTCCCCCGCCCACTGCCTCCCTTCCTCTGCCGCCGGCGTCTTCAGGCGGCACCGACCGGGTGCTCTATTCCGACGGCGGCCTGCCGCCGGTTCTCCTGCCGGGCCTGGACCGGAACGACGGGGAAAACCGGCACATGGTTGCCATGAACGGGCTGACGGGCCTGATGAACACCTTCGCGGCCTATCCCCTCGGGAAGGGGCAGTTCTCGACCTCCTTCGGCATGGCCTGGAACAAGGTCACCCGCCGCGAGGGCAACCGCCTGAAGGCGGGCGAGGACGGTGACTACTGGGAATTTCCCCTTGCCCTCACCTACTCAGGCGAGAACTTCGAGATCGCGATGGCCCTGCCCTTCGAGTCATACGACATCTACGCCCCGCTGACCTACAACTTCCGCGACGGCACCGATTCCGGCATGGGCGACGCCGCCCTGCGCCTGAAGTTCAGTTCCCAGAACGAGAACATGGCGTCCTGCCTGGGCATCGGGGCCATCTTCCCCACCAGCGACCGCGCCATTGGCAACACGGAGAGCGACAACGCCTGGGAGGTCTTCGCCGGCATCTCCTCGAAGAAGAAGGAGGGCGGGAACTTCCATGTGAACGGCGGCTACCAGGCGGGCGACGGCAACACCGACCACGAAGGGGTGTTCTTCAACGTCGGGTTCGAGTATTCCGCCAACCCCTCGTTCACCTTCATGGGCGAGATCAACAACTACAACCGCATCAACAACGGCCGCTCCACCGACCTCACCCTGGGCATGCGCTACCACGTGAAGCCGGGCATGACCGTCTCGCTGGCCGCCCCCATCGCCCTCAACAACGACATGTTCTTCGGCTACGATTACCGGCTGATGGGCGGCATCCAGTATCA
>CAZKPI010000067.1:0-13710 GCA_964554555.1 uncultured bacterium | reverse complement strand
AGGCCGGCGACGGCCTGGGGGGCTGCGCCGGCGTAAAGAATCTGGGCGGGCCGGCCGCCGATGGTGACGGCGGCGGGGAGGCGGAGGCGGGGCGGCCTCGTGGGTCGGCGAAGGCTCGATGAAAGCGCGGCTCAGGGGCGCCTTGGCAGGCAGGGGCTGGCTGTTGTCGGGGGCGGCCTTCTTCCCCTTGCCGGCGGCGGCGGGGGCCGGCGCCTCGTTGAGGCGGTCGGCGAACGAATCACCTTCCGGCAGGGGCATTTCCTTCCCGCCGATGATCATCAGGCTGGACCCGGCCTTGGCGGGCGCGCCTCCGGCCAGGATGCCCCCGCGGGGCAGACGACCGGCAAAGCCCGCCGCCAGGTCGCCGGAACTGTACGGGCCGGCGTCCTGGAACTCGCGGGCGATGCGGCCCCAGGCGCTGTTGGGGTCGCGCTGGGCGTATTCCTTCAGATAGGCGGAGGCGCCGCGGTAGTCGCCCAGCCGGTAGGAGAGGGCCGCGCAGTTCCAGAGGGCGGGGTAATCGGTGCGGTCCCGGAACCAGGTCTGGACGAACCAATAAAGGGCTTCGCGCGGCTGGCCTGCCTTCAGGCAGGTGAGGGCCAGCTTGCGGGTGATCTTGGGAGAGCGCGGACTCTTCTTGTGCAAGGCGAGCAGGTAGGGGACCATCGACACCGATTCGGCTTTCTGATATTGCCGGGGGGACAGGAGGTCGGCGTCTCCGGCCGGACCGGCCGCCGGGCGCGGGCGAACCGGGGCATCGGGATTCGGGGCGCGGGGCTGATGCCGGTCGGGGAGGATCTTCAACACCTCAGGGGAATAGCCGAGTTTTTCGGCCTCGGCGCGTGCCGAGGGTTCCGCCCGGGCCGGAAGCGAAAGGCCGAGACACAGACCGCAGAGGAGGCAGAAAGTGATCGTACGCATGGCCGAAGAATAGCACACCGTCCCCCCGAAACTCAATGGGGCACCCCCACTTTCCCGCCAGCGGCAACCACAGCCCTGGACGCGGGTTTTCCGCTCCTTACCGGTTTGCCAACACCCCCCCCGTTGTGCTAGAAAACGCACGAGAGTCCAAGACGAAGGAGACCACCCTCGATGGCGGCGCTGGAAAAGATCCTCGACCTCGTGGCGGGGTATGTCTGGGGGGCACCACTCCTCATTCTGCTGTTCGGCACCCACCTGTTCCTGACCTTCCGGTTGCGGTTCATCCAGCGCTTCATCGGCAAGGCCATCCGCCTGTCCCTGGAGCGGTCGAAGGAAGGGGAAGGGGACATCAGCCAGTTCGGTGCCCTGACCACGGCCCTCGCGGCCACGATCGGCACCGGCAACATCGTCGGCGTCGCCACCGCCATCGCCGCGGGGGGACCCGGCTCCGTCCTGTGGATGTGGCTGACCGGCGTGTTCGGCATCGCCACCAAGTATGCGGAAGCCCTTCTTTCGGTGAAGTTCCGCACCACCACCCCCGCCGGCCAGATGGCGGGCGGGCCGATGTACGTCCTCGAGCGCGGCCTGAACGCCCGCTGGCTCGGCGGGATCTTCGCGCTGTTGACGGCCGTTGCCGCCTTCGGCATCGGGAACATGGTGCAGGCGAACTCGATCGCCACCATGCTGCACGATACCTGGAATGTTCCCACCCACGTCTCAGGCATCGCGATGGCCGTCCTGACCGCCGTGGTCGTCCTCGGCGGCATCAAGTGGATCGCGGCCGCCTGCGAAGCCCTGGTGCCCTTCATGGCCTTTTCCTACGTGGCGGGCTGTCTCATCCTGCTGGTCATGCACGCGGGCCGCATCCCCGACAGCATCGTGCTGATTGTCACCAGCGCCTTTTCGGGAACCGCCCTGACGGGCGGCTTCCTGGGCGCGGGGGTCGCCCAGGCCATCCGGTTCGGCATCGCGCGCGGCTTGTTTTCCAACGAATCCGGTCTGGGCAGTGCCCCCATCGTGGCCGCCGCCGCCCAGACGAAGAACGCGGTCCGGCAGGCGCTGGTCTCGTCGACCGGCACTTTCTGGGACACCGTGGTGGTCTGCGCCATGACCGGCCTGGTCATCGTCAATTCCCAGAGCTGGACGCTCTCCGACCTCCCGGTGAGCAAACTTCCCCCCGACCTGCAGGCAACCGTCACCGCCTCCCCTGCCTTCCAGCACGGGGGGCTCGATTTCGCCAGAACGCCCGTCGAACTGCGAAGCGCCCTCCTGCAGGCAGGCGCCTGGAAAAACCTTGCCGTCCTGCCCGACACCTTCCCCGAGGCGATCCGGGAATCGGCCTCGGCCGCCGGGGCCCTCCAGAAAGACGTGCTGACCGTGGCCTCCCTGCCGGCCGCCCTGCTTGCCCCCCTGGCCGCCGCCGAAGGCTGGCGCCCCCCCGCCATGGGCGGCGGCGCCCTGACCAAAACGGCCTTCGCCGACATCCCGACCATCGGCCCGATCGTGCTGTCGCTGGGCCTGCTGACCTTCGTGTTCTCCACGATCCTCGGCTGGGAATACTACGGGGAAAAAGCCGCCGAGTATCTGCTGGGTTCGCGGGTCATCCTGCCCTACCGCATCCTGTGGGTCGTCTCCGTGCTGGTCGGGTCGATGGTCACCCTCAGCGCGGTCTGGACCTTCGCCGACATCGCCAACGGCCTGATGGCGATCCCCAACCTGGTCTCCCTGATCGTCCTGAACAAGGTCATCGTCGCGGAAACCCGGAAGTATCTCTGGGAAAACCGCCTGGACGAGGCCTGAGGCGATGCCCCGGCCTGGTTCCCTGACCTGCACCCCCGCAGGCTTCCGGACGGGCCGCCAGGGGCGGGCTTCTCCCGCGGTCTGCTCCAGCCCGGGCGAGGCCTGGCCGCCCCGTTCCGCCGACCAGGGGAGGGCGGCGCCGGCCCAGATTCCCGGCGGGGGTTTCCGGGACGGGGCCCTGCCGGGGGATCGGTCCCGGGTTCCCGCCGATGATGGCCGGGCCCCCGGCGCCCCCTCCCCTCTTGCCGGGCAGGAACCGCTATCCCGCGGCACCTCGGGCCGCGAAAATCCGGGATGGCCTAAACCCGGCCGCCGAACCCGCCGTTTCCCCCTGGGACCACCACGCCATCAGGACGGAAACGGAAGGCCCCTCCCCCGCCGTCCCCCTGGCGATCCGGTCGAACCTCTGATGAACATTCTGAGCACCGGCAAACCTGACCTCCCCGGGGGATTTTCCTGGAACCGGGCGGCGGCGACGGAAGCCGTTCTTTCCGTTTCTGTACCAGTTGTACAAAAGGCAAAACATTGACATGCGGGAGGCACCCATGCACCATCACCTGACGATCGCCCTCGTGCTGTTTCTGGCCGTGACTTGCGCCTCGGCCATGGCCGCCGACTGGAAGGCGGCCTGGTCCGAGGTCGAGGCGGCCAAGGCCAAGGGCCTGCCGAAGACGGCCGTGGAGAAGCTCCAGCCGATTCTCGAGCGGGCGCTGGCCGAGAAGGACCACGCCCAGGCGGCGCTGGCCCTCTGCGAGAAGATCACCCTGGAGGCGAACATCCAGGGCAACAAGGCCGAGGAGAAAGTCACCCGTCTCGAAGAGGCGATCAAGACCCTTCCCGCCGAGATGCAGCCGCTTCTGCAGGCCGTGCTGGCCCGCTGGTACTGGCACTACTTCCAGCAGAACAACTGGCGGTTCCTGAACCGCACGGCGACGCAGGGCATCGACGACAAGGATTTCACCACCTGGGACCTCCCGCGGCTGTTCGGGCACATCGGCTCCCTTTATGACGGGGCGCTGAAGGAGGAAGCGGCCCTGCAGGCGACGCCCATCGACCGGCTCGGGAAGTTCCTGACCCCCGGCAACCAGCCTGACGAACTGCGCCCCACCCTCTGGGACTTCCTGGTCTTCCAGGCGATCGAGTTCTACTCGTCAGGGGAACAGGCGGGCGCCGCCCCCGAGGATGCGTTCGAGATCGCGGCCGACTCGCCCGCCCTGGGCACGGCCGACGAGTTCCTGGCCTGGGCCCCGGCCACCACCGACACAAGCTCGCCGAAGGCCAAGGCGCTGGGTCTGTTCCAGAAAGTGATGGCCTGGCACAAGGCGAAGGGCAACCCGCTGGCGCTGTTGGACGCCGACCTGCACCGGCTCGTCTGGGCCAAGGCCAACGCGGTCGGGGAAGGGGCGGGCGAGCGGTTTGTCGATCGCCTGCTGGAGCTGGCCAAGGCCCACGCCGCCGACCCGCTGTCGGCGACCGCCCGGTTCCTGGCCGCCCAGGACCTGCTGAGCCGGCAACAGCGCGCCCAGGCGCACGCGCTGGCCAGCGAGGGGGCGTCCCGGTTCCCGCAGAGCATCGGGGGTATCAATTGCCGCACGCTCATCGACCAGATCGAGCAGAAACAGCTCACGGTCAAGACCGAACGCGTGGCCGGCCAGTCCGCCGCCGAGCTGATCGTCGAATACACCAACATCGGCGAGGTGCATTTCCGGCTGGTGGAACGCGACGTCAAGAGCGTGTTCCGCAAGAACCGGTACAACCCGAACTATCCCGAGGACGCCGACCTCGAGGCCGCCCTCGCGGCCAGCCCGGCCAAGGAATGGCGGCTCGACCTGCCGCCGACGAAGGAATTCGCGCCGCAGACCTTCCGCACCACCCTGCCCAGGGTCAAACCCGGGTTCTACTTCCTGATCGCCAGCTGGCGGAAGGATTTCTCCCGAACGGGGAACGCCGTGCGCAACACCCCCGTCTGGGTCACTTCGCTTGGCCTGATGACCCGTTCCCGCTGGGGGAAGATCGAGGGGCTGGTCGTGGACAACGAGACGGGAGAGCCAGTCGCCGGGGCCGCCGTCGAGGCCCAGCAGTATCACTACGACAGGGGCTGGCGCATCGCCGGCACCGCCACCACCGACCAGAATGGCGGCTTCCAGCTGACCGCCACCGAGGACAGCGTGTTTCTGGTGGCCCGGCACCACGGGGAGACCCTGGTCGACGCCAGCGCCCTGTATGCCAACCAGCCGTGGACCCAGCCCGTCGAGACCTCGGTGGTGTTCTTCACTGACCGCGGGCTGTACCGGCCCGGGCAGACCGTGCAGTTCAAGGGAATCCTGGTGCGGGTGGACCGCGACATGGACACCTACGAGGTCGTTCCAGAGCGCGATTTGGAGGTCTCCTTCCGTGACCCGAACGACCAGGAGATCGCCAGGACGGCCGTCCGGACCAACGCCTTCGGGTCGTTCTCGGGCACGTTCACCGCGCCGCCCGACCGGCTGACCGGGCAGATGCGCCTGGTCGCGGTGGGGGCCGACGGCAGTACGGCCTTCCAGGTCGAGGAGTACAAGCGGCCGAAGTTCAAGGTGAGCCTGGAGACCCCGGCCGAGGGCGGGAAACTGGGCGAACCGGTGACCGTGAAGGGCGAGGCGATGTCCTACACGGGGGCGGCCATCGACGGGGCCAGGGTCACCTGGCGCGTGGTGCGGGAAGTCCGGTTCCCGCCGTGGTGCTGGTGGTCCTTCCGGTATGCCGAGACCTCCCGCGAGATTGCCCACGGGCGGGCGACGACCGACAAAAACGGCAAGTTCGAGGTCACCTTCCCGGCCCGGCCCGACCTGTCGATTCCCGAAAAGGACCAGCCGGTGTTCACCTACACGGTGACCGCCAATGTGACCGACACGGCCGGCGAGACCCGGTCGCAGACGCGGCCGGTGCGGGTGGGCTACACGGCCCTCGACCTGTCGCTGTCAGCTCCGGCCTGGATGCAGGCCGGCCAGCCGATCGCCATCCCCCTCACCACCGCCACCCTGGACGGCAAGGGAATCCCCGCCGCTGGCACGGTGCTGGTGCATGCGCTGAAGGCACCGCCGCAAGTGGTGCGGCCGCGGCTCGACAACCGGCCCGACGCCGACGACCCCGACCTTTCCCGTCCCGCCGCCTGGGAGGAAGGGGAAGTGGTCGCCGAGGAGAGCTTCCAGACCTCGGTGGACGGCACCACGACCCTCAAGTTCACCCTGCCGGCCGGCGCCTACCGGCTGGTGGCGACCAGCCGCGACCGGTTCAACAAGCCGGTCACCAGCAAGCTCGATCTGACCGTGGTGGACCCCGCGGCGACCGCCCTGGGCATCAAGGTCCCCTTCCTCGTGCAGGCACAGAACCCCGTGGTTGAACCGGGGGAGACGTTCCGGGCCCTGTGGGGGACGGGCTACGGTGAGGGGCGGGCCTTCATCGAGGTCGAGCACCGGCACCGCATCGTCAAGTCCTTCTGGACCGCCGCCGGCACCACGCAGTATCTGCTCGAGGTGCCGGTCGACGAGTCGATGCGGGGGGGCTTTGTGGTGCGGGTGCGGCAGATGCGCGAGAACCGGGCCTTCCAGCAGACCCTGCGCGTGGCCGTGCCCTGGTCGAACAAACGCCTGCAGATGAGCTTCGGGCATTTCACGTCAAAGATGGCGCCCGGGCAGAAGGAGACCTGGACCCTGACGCTGTCAGGACCCGACGCCGGGAAGAAGGCGATCGAGGTGGCGGCGGGGCTGTACGACGCCTCGCTCGACGCCTTCGCCCCCTTCCAGTGGATGCGCGGGTTCGGGTTCTTCCGCGAGGAGTACGACGACGCCAATGCCCAGACTGCCAACCACCTGGTGACCTGCCAGTCGTTCTGGGACGACTGGTACCATGGCGGAGGGTTCGCCACCCGCGGCTACCCGCAACTGCCGCCGAATGTTCTGATCAACTTCGGCGGGTATGAGTTCGCCCGGTACAAGAGCGCCGGTCTGCGGGCCAACTTCGCCGATATGGAAGGCGCGATGCCCCCGAGCCCGCCCATGGTCCAGCCCAGCCTGTCGATGGCCGTTCCCAGCGCGGACATGCCCCAGGAGGCCCCCAGCACCGGGGAGGCGGCGAAAGCCGAGAACCGTGACGCCGGCGGCGCGGGCCCGGTTCCCCAGACCACGACCGCCCCGGCCCCGGGGCCCGACCTCGACAAGGTCTCGGCGCGCACCAACCTGCAGGAGACGGCCTTCTTCTTCCCGCACCTGGCGGTCGACGAGAAGGGGACGGTGACGATGACCTTCACCATGCCCGAGGCGCTGACCACCTGGAAGTTCCAGGCCTTCGCGCATGGCCCGCACTGCCAGTCGGGCGGGTTGGGCGGCGAGACGGTCACGCAGAAGGACCTGATGGTCCAGCCGAACCCGCCGCGGTTCCTGCGCGAGGGGGACGAGCTGGTCTTCTCGGCGAAGGTCACCAACCTGTCGGACCGCGCGCTGAAGGGAAAGGTGCGGCTGTCCTTGCGTGACCCCGCCACCGACCGGGCGCGGGACGTGGAGTTCGGGCTGACCGCCCCCGACCAGGAGTTCGAGGTGCCGGCGAAGGAGTCGCGGCCCTTCGGGTGGCGGCTGAAGGTGCCGGACGGACCGGGCCTGGTCGCCTACAAGGTGGTCGGGGCGACCGACCAGTTGTCGGACGGGGAAGAGGCGATCGTGCCGGTGCTGGCGCGGCGCATCTTCGTGACCGAGTCGGTGCCCCTGCCGATCCGCGGCCCGGCCAGCAAGACCTTCAAACTGCAGAAACTGCTCGACAGCGGGACCTCGGACACCCTGACCACCCAGGCGCTGACCGTGCAGATGACCTCGAACCCCGCCTGGTATGCGGTGCAGGCGCTTCCCTACCTGATGGAGTTCCCGCACGAGTGTTCCGAGCAGACGTTCAACCGGCTGTATGCCAACTCCCTGGCCCGGTTCATCGCGGCCTCTGACCCGCGCCTCCGCAAGATCTTCGACGCCTGGAAAGCCGAGGAACAGCAGGGCGGCACGGCTCTGAAGTCAAACCTGGAGAAGAACGAACAGCTCAAGAGCGTGCTCCTGCTCGAGACGCCCTGGGTGCGCCAGGCGAAGTCGGAGACGGAAGCGAAGCACAACCTCGGAGTGCTGTTCGACGGGAACCGCCTGGATGCGGAGCTGGGGAAGGCCCGCGACAAGCTGGCCAGGATGCAGTTCGGGGACGGCAGTTGGCCCTGGTTCCCCGGCGGGCGGGGCGATTCCTTCATCACCCTCTACATCGTGACCGGCTTCGGCCGCCTGCGGCACCTGGGGGTCGACGTGGAGACCGACCTGGCGGTGCGCGCCCTCGGCCACCTCGACAGCTGGATCAACACGACCTACCGCGAGATCCTGCGCTGGGGGAACGCCAACGAGAATCACCTGTCGTCGACCATCGCGCTGTATCTGTACGGGCGCAGTTTCTTCCTGAAGGACCGGCCGATCCCCGGCACGGCGAAGGAGGCGGTGGACTACTTCCTGGGACAGGCGAAGAAATACTGGCTTCAGCTTGACTGCCGGCTGTCGCAGGGGCACCTCGCCCTCGGCCTGTCGCGGTTCGGCGACGCGGCCACCGCCAAGGCCATCTACGCCAGCCTGAAGGAACGCAGTGTCACCGACGAGGAACTGGGCCGTTTCTGGCGCGACACCGAGCTGTCGTGGTGGTGGTACCGGGCGCCCATCGAGACCCAGGCGCTGATGATCGAGGTGTTCGACGAGATCGGCCAGGACGCCGCGGGGGTCGAGGACTGCAAGGTTTGGCTGTTGAAGCAGAAGCAGACGCAGGACTGGAAGACCACCAAGGCCACGGCCGACGCGGTCTACGCCCTGCTGTTGAAGGGGGCCAACCTGCTGGCCTCGGACAAGCTCGTGGCGGTCAGCCTTGGCGGCGTTGAGGTGAAGCCCGAGAAGGTGGAGGCCGGCACCGGGTTCTACGAGAAACGCTATGAGGGGGCCGCGGTCAAGCCCGTGATGGGCGAGGTCAAGGTGACCAAGGAGGATGCCGGGGTCGCCTGGGGCGGCTTGCACTGGCAGTATCTCGAGGACATGAGCAAGGTCACCCCGCACGAGACCAACCTGAAGCTGAAGAAGACCCTGTTCGTGAAGGCCGATTCCGCCAAGGGCCCGGTGTTGACACCGCTGGTCGGGAAGGCCGCGGTCGGTGACCTGGTGACGGTGCGGATCGAACTGCGCACCGACCGCGACATGGAATACGTGCACATGAAGGACCAGCGCGCCAGCGGCATGGAGCCGGTCGACGTGCTGTCGACCTACCGGTACCAGGACGGGCTGGCCTACTACCAGTCGACCAAGGACACCGCCTCGCACTTTTTCATCGACTACCTCCCCAAGGGTACCTACGTCTTCGAGTATGACCTGCGGGTTCAGCACAAGGGCCGCTACCAGACCGGCATGACCGAGATCCAGTGCATGTACGCGCCGGAGTTCAACAGCCACTCGGAGAGTTTCCTGGTGGAGGTGGAGTGAAGGAGGCGACCTGCCTCCGGAAGCCCATCCGAATGCCTCGGGCCAGGTCCTCCTGCGCGATCGGGGGGGGCGGCCGGCGGTTTGCGGCCGCTCCCCCCTGCCGGTATAATGGGCCATCGCAACCAATCCGGCGCGTGCCAGGCGACTGGCCGCCGGGAAAGGAAAACCCCATGAAACGACGTACCTTCCTGAAGATGACGGGAAGCGCCCTGGCCGCCGCCGGCCTGGGGACTCTGCTCCCGGGGGCGGTCTCCCCCGCCCTTGCCCAGGACGCCGCCGCCACCGCCGCTGGCCCGGCCACGTCTGCTGTCGGAGCCCCCGAGGTGGTCCTGGTCGAGAACGGCGAACCGGCAGACCTTCTGCGGGCGGCCCTGAAGGAAATGGGCGGCATGGGGAAGTTCGTCAGCCGCGGCGACGTGGTCGTGGTCAAGCCCAACATCGGCTGGGACCGCCCGCCCGAACTGGCCGGCAATACCAATCCCGAGCTGGTGGCCGAAGTGGTGAAGGAGTGTCTCAACGCCGGCGCCAAGGTGGTCAAGGTGTTCGACCGCACCTGCAACAACCCCCTGCGGTGCTATGCCAACAGCGGCATTGAGGCCGCCGCCGCCGGGGCCGGGGCCGAGGTGATCCAGATCGACGAGTCGCGCTTCAAGACCATCGGCCTGAAGAACGGCGAGGCCGTGAAATCCTGGGACATCTACCAGGACTACCTCGAGGCCGACAAGGTCATCAACATTCCCATCGCCAAGCACCACGGACTCGCCCGGGTGACACTGGGCCTGAAGAACCTGATGGGCGTGATGGGCGGCCAGCGGGGGCAGATCCACAACCCGTTCGACAAGAAGCTGAACGACATCGCCGGCGAGATCCTGCCCACCCTGACCATCATCGACGCCTACCGGATGCTGATGAACAACGGCCCCTCGGGCGGCAACCCGGCCGACGTGAAGATCGCCAAGACTTTGATCATGAGCCCCTGCACCGTGTCGGCCGACCTGACGGCCCTGCCGCTGTTCGGCCTCCAGATCGGCGACCTGCCCTACCTGCAGGAAGCGGTCAACCGCAAGATGGTCAAGTTCGATCCCGCCCGCCTGAACGTCAAAAAAATCGCCCTGTCCTGAACCCATGGCCGAAGCCGGAGGGGAAGGGGCGCGCCAACGGCTGGCCTGGCTGTTGGCCCGCCTGACGGAGCGGGTGCCGTGGCTGGCCCGGCTGGCGGCGCGTCTGCGCTGGCCGGGAATAGCCGGCGGGCGGCGTCTGGTCCAGGCCGCCTTTCTGGTCGCTTTCGTGGTGCTGTTCGTTCGGATGCGGTATCCCTTCCATCCCTCGCCCGCCCCCGACCTGCTGTTGCGCACGAGCCCGCTTGCCCCCCTGTTCTTCGGAGCCGCCGACCGGGCGGTGCCGTGGGCCTGGTGGCCCGGCCTGGTGGTGCTGGCTCTGACCCCGCTCCTCGGCCGCTTCTTCTGCAGTTGGGTCTGCCCGCTGGGGGCGATGCTCGACCTGGCCGGGGAACGGCTGGCCCCGGCCGCCCCGGAACGGCAGGGCGCCCAGGCCCGGAGCTGGCCGGCAGTCAAGTTCCTGGTGCTGGCGGCTGTGGTCGCGGCCAGCGCGGCCGGACTGCACGCCTGGTTCTTCTTCGACCCGCTGGCGATCGCCAACCGCGGCATGACGGTGGTCCTGTTCCCTCTCGGCACCTGGATCGCCCAAGGCGCGGCGGAACTGCTCGAACGGCTCCCCGGGGCGGGCGGCCTGGGCGGCGCCCTGCGGCGCTGGCTGAGAGGCCAGGTCATGCCCGAAGGGCAGACCGAACCGGCCTTTTTCTGGTTCACCGCCCTCTTCTTCCTCGGCCTGCTGGCCACCGAATGGGTGACCCGCCGCTTCTGGTGCCGCACCCTCTGCCCGGCCGGAGCCCTGCTGGCGCTGTGTTCCCGGTTCCGGGGGGTGCGCCGGCAGGTCGATTCGTCGTGCGTGCAGTGCCGGCAATGCTCGCGCCGTTGCCCGATGGGGGCCATCCCGGCCGACGACGTGACGGCCACCGCGCGGGGTGAATGCACCCTTTGCCTGGACTGCCTCGACCATTGCCCGGTCGGCCTGCGGGCCATCGGTTTCGTCCCCGGCTGGGCCCCGTGGCCTGAAGGAATGCCCGTGCCGACCGGGCCGCTGGGATTCGCCGCGGTCACCCCCCTCGACCTGACCCGCCGCCGGCTCCTGCAGGCGGCCGCGGGCGGACTGCTCGCGGCAGGCGGGGCCCGGGTGGCCCTCGACGACCCCCGGGCTTCCACCCAGCTGATCCGGCCGCCCGGAGCCTTGCCGGAACCCGCCTTCCTCGAGCGGTGCATCCGGTGCCTGGCCTGCGTGCGGGTCTGCTCTTCGAACGGCGGCTGTCTGGAGCCCGCCGGGTTCGAGGCCGGTTTCCCCCGCCTGTGGACGCCGCGGGCCCACATGAAGACCGGCTACTGCGAGTACAACTGCAACCTGTGCGGCCAGGTGTGTCCGACCGGGGCGATCAAACGGCTTCCCGAGGCCGAGAAGCAGAAGACCGTCATGGGCCAGGCCGTCTTCAACAAGAACCATTGCATCCCCTATGCAAAGCTGACCGATTGCCTGGTCTGCGAGGAGCACTGCCCCCTGCCGGAAAAAGCGATCCAGACCCACGAGCGCGAGGTCGACCTCCCCGACGGCACCCGCCGGAAAGTGAAGTTCCCCTACGTAGTCCCCGAGCGCTGTATCGGATGCGGCATCTGCGAGCACAAGTGCCCCCTTCCCGGCACGGCCACGGGGGTCTTCGTCGTCCGGGCCTACGAAAAACGGTAGGCCGGGAACCGGCAACCAGGAGAGGAAGGACGCCTTGGCCGACGAAAAGTCGCATCTGGAGAGCCTCCGAGCAAGAGGCAACGGTACCATCTTCCGGATTTCCGAAGGGGCTTTGCCCCTTCACCCCACCAGGGGCAACGCCCCTGGATGCTTTTTGAGCGGTGGGAACGTTCCCGCGTTCCCCAGGCGAAGCCTCCCGCTGTGCGTCTGCCGATGGCCTTCGGAAGAATCGCGGACCCAGGCGGGATGGTGATATCCGATTTCAGGAGGGCTGTATGTCGAATGCCGATTGCAAGACCAAAAACGGAGGGCGGTGCACCTGCACCTACGAGCCATGCTCGCGGAAGGGGATCTGCTGTGAGTGCGTGGCATATCACCGGATGAGCGGAGAACTGCCGGGGTGCTTCTTTTCGCCCAAGGGCGAGCGAACCTACGACCGGAGCATCGCGGCCTTCATCGCCGACCAGAAAGGGCGCTGAAGCCCGGGAACGCCAAAGCCCCCCGGGACGGGCCGGAGGGCTCTTGGCGGGGAACTCCGCCTGGGGGCGCTGGTGAGCCGCGCCCCCAGGCTGGTTTTGGTTACTGGCCGAAGGGGCTGTTGCCTTCCGTGTTGACAGTGACGCCGGTGGTGCCGGAGGTGCTCTGGGCGCCGGCGGGGGCGGCCGGGGTCGCGGGGGCGGAGGCTTGGCCCATGCTCTGGAGGGCCGCTTTGGCGGCTTCGACGAGCTGGGGTTCCTTCAACTGCAGGGGCTGGGTGATGTAGGTGATGTTGCCCTGGGCGGCGTAGGCCACGCGCTGGAGGGAATCGGCTCCTGATTCGAAGGACTGCCAGGCCATCTGGGAGAACAGGGAGTCGGGCCGGAAGAAGATGCCGCCGGGCGAGGCATACGACATGTAGTTGTCGAGGAGGCGGGAGAACTTGTCGTATTCCGCCTTGACCTTGGCGATGTCGGGGACCTGCTCCGGGGTGGTTTCGTAGAGCTTCTTCTCGAAGTCGCGCTGGCGGCTCCGCAGGGTGGAAACGGCATTGTCGAGCCAGAACCGGCTGGGGGCATCGGTCTTCGAGGCCGCCCTGGAACCATTACTGGTGGAGCGGCTATAGGGATCGGTATTGCTGCTGCCGCCGCTGTAGGGGTCGGTGCTGGACCCGCCGCCGCTGTAGGGGTCGGTGCTGGAGCCGCCGCCGCTGTAGGGGTCGGTGCTGGACCCGCCGCCATTGTAGGGGTCGGTGCTGGACCCGCCGCCGTTGTAGGGGTCGGTGCTGGAGCCGCCGTTGTCGTAGGGATCGGTGTTGCCGGAGGACTGGTCGTTTTCCCAGTCTTCGAGGGCCTGGCCGTAGGCGACTTCCTGGCGCCGGACTTCGCGGGCGGCGCTCAGCAGGCTGGACAGCCCGTCCTTCAGGATGGCACTGCGGTCCTGCGGAATGCGGATCTGGTACTGGCTCAGGTCAACCACCCGCTGGAAGAGGGCGGCCGCCTCCTGGGTGTTGCCGAGCCGCTTCTGGCACTCGGCGGCGTAGTAGAGGTCATGGATGGCCTGGTTGCCGGCCTTCTGCCGGGGTTCGAAGGTGCCGTTGGCGACCTCGTTCTTCAGGGCCACTTCGTTGGTGCCGGCCCGCTTGATGAATTCCGGGTAGGCCTCGGCGTATTTCCCTTTCTGG
>CAZKPI010000066.1:3541-13728 GCA_964554555.1 uncultured bacterium | reverse complement strand
TGGACTACTACACCACCTGGACCCGCAAGCCGGGCGAGGACGAGCCCGAGGCCAAGTACCTGTCGAAGGTGACGCGCGGCGACCTCTACCTGTTCCTGCAGGCTGACATCCGCAGTCGCGACCGCTCGAAGATCGACAACGGGTATTTCCAGCCGCTGGGCACCTGCAAGCTGGTCTACGACGTGCTCGACAACGTCAAAGTCACTCTCGACGACACCTACTACCAGCGCAAGCACGAAAAGGAGTCGGACACCTACTACCTGTACGACCACGATTCGAACCGGGCCTCGCTGATGATCGCCTACCAGAGCGACCCGCGGTTCTCCTACTACTACACGTTCAGCGACGAATTCTTTCGTCACACGAAGCGGAAGCAGTATGACTACCGGATCGACACCTTCCTGTTCGAGACCTACTATCGATCGGGGCGGTCGACGGCCAGCCTGTCACTGCGGGAAGCCCTGACCCGCTACGGCAGTCCGCGGCAGTACTATGTCGATTCGAACGAGTTCCAGGCCATCCTCGGGTATGACTATCCCATCACCCGCACGTTCCTTCTGCATCTGAAGGACGAGTGGACCGACCACGACTACCAGGACTTCGAGGACGTGATCTACGCCTCCTACGTGCGCCACACCTGGCGGGTGGCCCTGGAGAAACAGCTCAGCCCTCAGCAGGGGCTGGAACTCGGCTACCAGAGCAAGCGGGAAACGCACACCACGCAGTATTCCAATGACGTGGTCGAGAAGAGCCTGTTCTTCAGCTGGCTTTCCCACTTCTGAATGGTTCTTCGCCGGTGCTGATGAGCCTCCCGACCGTTGTGGAAGGGCTCCGGATGTGCTAGAATCCTGATCGATGCCGGAAATCCTGTTGTTGGGCCCCCTGCAGTGCGATCTTCCCGCCGAGGTCTGGCGGGGATGCCTGGCCAGTCTGCGGGCCCGGTATCCCGCGGCGGGGCCGGTCATGGTGAATGCCAACGGGGTTCTGCGCGACAGCGGCGCCATCGACGGCTTCCTGGCCGTCCTGTTCGAAAGCGGGATCGACGTCGTGACCCTGGGCGACCAGGCGGTGGCGCGCACCGCCGCCCGCCGGGCGCTTGACCGCTGGCCGCGGCTGCTACGGCCCCTGAACCTGCCCGCCGGCGCTCCGGGCATGGGCGGGGTGTCCATCACCACCCCGGCCGGACCCCTGTGGTTCGTGTCGCTGTTCACCGGCACCGACCGGTTTCCCGTCGACGACCCGTTCGCCGTTTTCGAGCGGTTCGTCCGCGACCGACAGCCTCCCGCGGTCGTGGTCGATGTGGCCGGCCCCGACCTGGGGGTGAAGAAGGCGCTGGCCTGGCGCTGGCAGGGGGGAACCGTGCCGGTCCACGTGGTGGGAACCGGCCTGGGCGCGGCCACTGACGACCTGCGGGTGACCGGCGGGCGCGCCTTCGTTTCCGACCTGGGCCTGATCGGCGACCCCGACCTCATCGACGGCTGTTCCCCCGCCGACTGGTGGAGCGACCGGCACCACCTGCCCCGCGCCGCCGCCGAGGCACCGCCCCCCGGCTACCTGCGGATCGACGGGGTCCGTCTCGTCACTGACCAGGGCTTCCGGGCCCAGGTCTTCGAGCCGGTCCGGATGCGGTTCCCGTCATGATCCCGGCCGGCCGTGCCGCGATCCTTGCCGCGGCGTCGGGCCCCCTGGCCCGGCCCGGGGGGCCGTCGCCTTCCTCCCGCTCCACTCGCGCCCCATGCCGGGCGCGGTGGTTGCCCCTTTCGTGCCTGCCGAACCTCCCTCGCCCCTTGCCCCATCCCACATCGTGGCCCGGGCGGCGATCGTGCCGGGCGCCGCGGTCATGAAGCGCAAGAGCCTGCTGGTCAAGATTCTGGTCCTGGTTGTCATCTGGCTGGGCGTCAGCTGGGTGTCGGGCCAGGGCGGCCTGCGGTTCCTCGAGGGGCCCCAGGACGAACTGTTCTGGCGGATCCGGTGGCGGGTGCGGCCCGGCCCGGCCGAGCCCCCGCGGGTCTGTGTCTTCCCCATCGACCTGCAGGCGGTGAAGAACCTGGAGACCCTGGACTCCCCCGGCCGCCCGGCCGGCTTCCGCTGGCCGCTTCCCCACCGGTTCTATGCCCAGGCCATCCGCAAACTGTCGGCCCTGGGGGTGAAGGCGATCGGGTTCGACATTCTCTTCTCCGACTGGGCACTGTCGAGTGAGTCGGCCGACCTGCTGTCGGCCATCACCTCCGCCTCGGCCGCGGTCGTCGTGGCCGGCCAGTTCGAGCAGGGCGTCGGGATGAGCCTCGAACCCCCCGCGCCGGGCCGGCCCGACGACGACGAGGAAGGATACGACTTCAGCCAGGACACCTCGTTTGTCGACCAGGGACCGGCCAGCTGGGCAGGAGCGGTGTTCGGGGCGGGAATGGTCAATCTCGACACGGAGGTCAACGCCGGGGGAACCGTGCGGGCCCATCCGCTGGTGTTCGACACCGGGAAGGGGCTCCAGCCTTCCCTCGCCCTGCAGGCCTACCAGGCCTGGAAGGGGATTCGCGGCGCCCCCGTCATCGACGGGACGAACCTGCGCCTGGCCGACGGGACGCTCATCCCCATGGAACGGATCCCCCCCACTGCGGGAATGAAGACCGAATGGATCGTTTACCCGACCTGGCAGCCGACCGCCGGGGTGGAGAAACTGTATCTCGGGGAATACTTCTTCGCCCCTTTCTATGTCGTCGCCAAGGAAATCCTCGCCGATCCCCGGCGCCTGCTCGGGCATCCCGAGCGTCTGCAGGGGGCCATCGCCCTGATCGGGGTCGGTTCCGATCTCCTGGGCGACACCATCGCCGTGCCGGGCAACCCCAAGGCGCCAGGTGTCCTGCTCCATGCGACTCTGCTCGACAGCCTGACCCGCACCGGCTTTCTCACCCGCCTCGACCAGGGCTCCTGGCGGCGTCTGCCCGAAATCGCGCTTCTTCTGCTGGGCCTGCTGGGCCTGCTGGCCGAGAGCCGTCTGCCCGCCCTGGCCGGCGCCCTGGCCAACCTCGGCCTGTGGGCGGGGTTCGAGGCCCTGGCCGTCCTGCTCTTCTGCGGCGGCTGGCTGGTCCGCACCGGGCCCGTCCTGGTCGGGTTCCCCCTCGCCATGCTCGGGATCTACGTGACCGGGTATTTCTTCGAGGGCCGCGAAAAAGCCCTGATCCGGGAGATGTTCGGCAAGCAGGTGTCACCCGATGTCGTTCAGACCCTGCTGGAAAACCCCCAGGAAGCCCTCACCGCCCGCCGCCAGGAGATCACCGTCTGTTTCATCGACGTCTGCGGGTTCACCAGCTTCTCCGAGAAGCACACGCCCGAGCGGGTGCTGGTCCAGCTCAACTACTACTTCTCCCAGTTGATGCCGATCATCTACGACAACCGCGGCCGGCTCGACAAATTCATCGGCGATGCCATGATGATCACCACCGATTCCCTCATCACCCAGGGGAACCATGCCCTGGCCATGGTACAGATCGCGGTACAGATCCGCGAGAAGGTGAACCTGATCAATGCCAACCTGCCGGCCGGCATCCATCCGTTCCAGGTCAGTATGGGCATGAACTCCGGCGAGGCCATCATGGGGAACATGGGATCGGCCGACCGCATGGAGTACACCGTCATCGGCGATACCGTGAACCTCGCCAGCCGTCTGCAGGGCAAGGCCGGCCGGCAGGAAATCGTAATCGGCCCGCGGACGTACGAATTGACAAAAAATACGATTTCTGTTGAGTCTCTGGAGCCATTTCTGGTAAAAGGGAAGGATACGCCTGTCCAGGCGTATCGTGTCATTGGTTTGACCACGGCACGAAACGACAAGGAGAACCACCTGCGTGGCTGAGACCCTGGGCCGCGAGAAGATGGAGCTGCTCTTCCATGCGCAGCGCCAGATTCTCTCTTCGTGCGGAAAGGACACCAACGCGATGTTGGAGGTCCTGCAGAAGACGGCCTTCGAACTGTCGGGCAAGCCCGGGTTCTCGGTCATCTTCTACGATGCGGCCACCAAGTCCTCGCGGGTGCGTTTCAACGCGGGGTTCGATCCGGAAAGCCTCAAGCCCCACTGTCAGAGCCTGACCGCCTCCCGGCTGGGCAACCTGCCGATCTCCCACGAGATCGTGACGATGGCCGACGGCAGTCAGCGCCATTACATCCCGCTTGGCGAGTCCGCCAAGCCGTTCGGGCTCCTGATCCTCCCCTCGGGGGAGAGCGACGAACTCGAGGGGCTCGAATCCTACCGTCAGATCGCCACCGACGCCATCAGCCGGTTCATGGAGGTCGAGCTGATCCAACTGCAGATGGCGGAACTGGCCACCCTGCTCGAGGTCGGCAAGGCGATCAGCTCGACCCTCGACCTGAACGAACTGCTCCGCAAGATCATGCGGATGGCCACGCAGGTCATGCGCTGTGAGACCTCGACCGTCTACCTGGTCGACAAGGCCACCAACGAATTGTACTTCCACATCGTCCAGGGCGATGCCAAGGTCGGGGCCAAACTGCAGGAAATCCGCCTCCCCATGGGAACCGGTCTCGCCGGCTGGTGCGCCAAGGAGAACAAGCCCGTCATCGTCCCCGACACGTCAAAAGACCCGCGGTTCTTCAAAGGCGCTGACAAGAAGTCGGGGTTCGTGACCCGCTCGATGATCTGCGTGCCGATGCGCCTGAAGGACGAGGTGGTCGGCGTTCTGCAGGTTCTCAACCGCACCGGCGACATCCCGTTCAACGACCACGACATCGAAATCCTCGAGGCGGTCGCCAACCAGGCCGTTTCGGCCATCGACAACGCCCGGCTGTATGAGAACATCCAGAAGGTCTACCTGGCCACCATCGAGGTCCTGGCCACCGCCATCGACGCGAAAGACCCCTACACCCAGGGTCACTCGCGCCGGGTGACCCAGTACTCGGTGGCCGTGGCCGAAGAAATGAATCTGGACCGCAAGGAGATCGACGCGGTGCGGTATGCCGGCCTCCTGCACGATGTCGGCAAGATCGGCATCAAGGACAGCATCATCCGCAAGCCTGGCCGGCTGACCGACGAGGAATACGCCATCATCAAGAAGCACCCCGAGATCGGGGCCCGCATCCTCAAGCCCGTCGACTTCCTGGCCGACAAGATCCCCGGCGTCCTGCACCACCATGAGTACTTCGACGGCCGCGGGTATCCCGCCCACCTGGTCGGGGAGGACATCCCGCTGATCGGCCGCATCATCTGCGTTGCCGACGCCTTCGACGCCATGACCACCAACCGCCCGTACCGCAAAGGTCTCAGCGTCAACGTCGCGGTGGGGGAACTGAAGAAATTCACCGGCAAGCAGTTCGACCCGAAGTGCGTTGAGGCCTTCCTGGCCGCCTTCGACAAGAAGCTGTTCCAGTATTTCGAGAAGGTGCCCGATTCCGACGACATGATCCTGCGGGCCGACGAGCAGGCCGTCGAGATGAACGAGCTGGAGAGCGGCCCCGGCATCCAGGGCGTGCCGCTCGAGAGCCAGCCCTACCCGCCGATGATGGCGATGGAGGGCAAGCCCAAGCTGGAAAGCCAGCCCTACCCGCCCGTCATGGTCCAGGAGGGCAAGCCCAAGCTCGAGAGCCAGCCCTACCCGCCGGTCATCCCCCCTGACAAGGCCGTGGGCCCGGCCGCCCCGGAAAAAAAGGACCAGCCTTCCGCGGCCCCGACGGCCGGGAGCCAGCCCTCATCCCAGCCGTTCCCCCCGGTGGGAACCAAGGACGAGCTTCCGCGAAAGGATTGAGGCCCTTCCCCGCCTCCTCCCCGCCATCGGCCAAGGCGGCCATTCCCGCCTTTCGGGGAAGGACCGGCCGGACCGGGCCGGGAGGGAGACCCGATGCCATGGCCGCCAATGCGCGTGGCGGCGGGCGGATCCCGGTCCGTCCGGCGCCGCCCGCCGCCTGCCGCGGTGGTGATCTGTCGTGGTCAGTCTTCCGACTCTGTCGGGGTCATCAGGGGCCAGGCGGGAAAAGGCTGGGCTAGCCCTTTCCCTTCCCCTCTTTCTTTTCTTCGACCTTGAGGCTCAAAAACAGGTCGAGGAGCATGCGCTCGATCTGGATGACCGGCTGGTCGATCTTTTCCTTCCTGAGCAGTTCCTGGGCCTTTTCGCTGGCCTTCAGGCGCTTGCGGAGCTGGTCGGGGGTCATGTGCGACCAGTCGGCCAGGCCGATGGCGTTGACCAGCATCTCGCCGAGCACGGCGAGCTTCTGCGGGGTCAGGAACAGCCGGCCGTTCTTCCAGATGCCCTGCGCCCAGTTCAGCTTCTGGAACAGGTCTTCGGGGGTGTGGACTCGCGGCGTCTGGTCGTAGGGCTCGACCACCAGCTGGAATTCGCAGTGCGGGCAGGGGAACGACTCGCCCTCCTGAAAGGTTTCCGAATAGATCGAATGGTGGCAGACCGGGCATTGCACCGATTTCATGCGATCCTCCTGGCGGGCCGGCGGCCCGTGCTGGTTCCATTGTAGCGAAGATCGGGGCGGCGGGCAAATCGGCCGGCGGGGGCGCCGGTGCGGTTTCAGGGTTTGGCCGGAAACAGCCGATATCAGAAAGAAGAGGAAATGGGATGACCATGTCCGACAAGGCGGCATTCGGATCGAACCGGTTCCCCGGCCAGCGGCCGGTGAACGCGGCGCCGCTCTCTTCCTGGCCCTGCCGCCACTGCGGCCGGATCAACATGGCCCTGGCCCGCTTCTGCGGCAAGTGCGGGGCGACCCGCGAACCCGCTCCCCTGCGGCCCGCCGCCGGATGGAAAACGGCCCCGGGTCCGGTCACCGGCCCTGGTCGGGAGTCCCCCCCGGCGCCGGTTCCCCACCCCGCCTTCGTCGCCCCGGCCGCCTTGCCGTTCCCGGCGGTTGCCTTTCCCGCCCAGGGGACTGGATTCCGCCCGCGGGAGCCTGCCGAAGCGGTCGACCCCGGCGGCCCCCGGGCGGGGCGCGGACCGGACGTGGCACGCCGCCCTCCCGGGCGGCCCGGGGAAAGCCCTTCCGGTGTCAGGCCGGTCGGGTTTCCCACCCCGTCGGGCGGGGGTGACCCTGCCGACCCTGCTGACCAGCCGCCTGCCTGGCGGGACGACCGCGGCCCCTCCGTCGGAGAAGGCGGAGACCTGGAGGCCGGCCCCGAACCGGGATCACCGGGCCCGGCGAGGCCTGAGGAAGACAGCCTTTTCGACCAGGAGGAAGCGGCCCCCGCCGCCCCCTCCCGGAACCCGTCCCGCCGCCGCGCCCGTTCCCGCTCCCGCTTTCCCCGCTCGGCGCGGGCCCTCTGGCGCCGCCTGGGCTGGAAGGTGTCGCTGATGGCGGTCGGCCTGTTCCTGGTCCTTCCCCTGCTGGGGATGGTGACCCAGAGAGGAGCGGCCGGCCGGAACGGGTCCGCACCCGTCTGCTGGTCGGATTTCCAGAGTTATCTCTCCCGGCACCTGGGGATCACCCTGGAGGAGGCGGACGTCCTGGCCCGCGCCGCCTGGGGAGCCGTTCCCCAGCCGGATGTGACCCTGACCGTCGATCAGGCCCGCGCGGTCGAGGCCGTCCTGAACCAGAAGGAAGAGGAGAAGATTCGCCTGATCCCGCCCACCGTCATCGGAGGAAACCTGCGCCAGGAGCACCTTGCCGCCGGCCCCACCGCCTCGGCCGAGGGGCGGTTCCTCGACGTCTCCCTCGACCATCCCGTCTACCTGGCCTTGGCCTCCCTGCTGAAGCTGGAACTGCCGGTGGCCGGCCCCGATGGCCAGGCCCGCCCCTACGAGCCTGTCCGCTGGGACGAGTGGGGTCGCCTGCTGGAGGCCCTCAGCCGGTCGGCGGGGGCTGACGAACGCATCGGGCGGTCGTTCTGGACCGGCAAAAACGGCGACCTGTCGGGCGAAGACCTGCGCCGGTCCCTGCTGGAAGTGCGGTCGGTGCTCGGCCTGCCGATCGCCGGCACGGACGGGAACCCCGGCCCGGAAACCGAGCGCCCGACCCGCCTGGAAGCGCTGGGGGCCCTTTCCCACATCCTGTCGGAGCTGGAAACGCATGCCTCGACCACCAGCCAGTGACCCCGCCAGGACCAGCGCCGGCGGCCTGCCTCCGGCCGCCCTCTTCTGCCGCGATCAGGTGCCCGCCGCCGGCTTCGGCGACCGCCCCGCCCTTGGCGATGGGCGGAACCACCGTGCCCCGCCCCCCGCGATGTCCTCCGCGCCGCTCTTCGTGCCGGCCAGGGGCCCCGGGCGGCATCGTGCCGGTCCGGGGGAGGCCGGGTTCCCGGGGCTGGCCCTGGCCATGACCCTGATCCTGTTCCTTGGCTGTCCAAGCCTTGCCCCGGGCGCCATGGTGACCGGGGTGTCCCACCTGCCCACCCGCGAAGGCGACGTGGTCCAGATTGAGCTCGACTCCCCCGCCGAGCCCGAGATCCGGTTCTCCCCCCTCGAATCCTGCTGGCAGGTCGATCTGATCGGGGTGGAAGGCCGGCCCCTGCCCGCCCTCCCCGGGCCCTTCCCGGGACCCGTGCTCGGCATCCGGCAGGCCCAGGTCAACGATGAGCCTCCCATCCAGCGGGTGTCGGTCTACACCGTGGCCGGGGCCCGGGTGAAGGTGGCCCGCCGGGGTTCCCTCTGCACCCTGCTCATCCGGGGCGCCGAAGGGGGGGGCGACCAGCGCCGGCCCGCCGGCCGGGGCCGGGCTCCCCAGCCGCTGATGCATCCCGGCGGGGTCACCGGGGGCGAGGTCATCATCAACGTGCGCGGCGCCCCGCCGCTTCCCCTCATCACCCAGCTGGCCGCCGGGGCCGGGATCGACCTGCGTTTCCGGGATCCCCTCCCCGACCGCGTCACCCTCGACGTGCGCCGGCCCACCTCCCTTGAAGCCCTGCAGGAGGTGGCGGCCGCCCTCGATTTCGTCCTGACCAGCGAAAGCGACGGCTGGTGGCTGACGGCCCGCCGCAACCCCCTCCTCGACCTCCCCGCCGCCCGGGTCGCCGCTGGCCCTGCCAGTCTCCCCGGCCGGTCGGTGGCCGAGACGATCCGTGGCCTCGACGGCGGCGACCGCTTCCTGGCCAGGCTGGGGAACGGCCTGCCGCCCCAGGTGGCCGCCCGGCCCTCCCCGGCACCGGCCCCGGGCGAAAATTCTCGGACCTATGTCCAGCATCTTCTGGAGTCGCATGGCATCCATCTGGCATCCCGATAGCCCCGCCGCCGCGCGGCCGGCCATTTCCCCCGGCGGCCATGACGGGCCGGGCGGAACCGCCGTGGTGGACGACGCCCCGGGAGCGACAAGCCCGCGGTCGGCTTTCCCCCCTGCATGGCATCCGCGGCCGCGTGCGGCTCCGGCTGTGCCCCCAGGCCGGAAGTGGCCGACCTTCCTGGCGGGGTTCTGGCCCCTGCCGTGGGGGGGGCGCCGGGGTTTCCCGCTGGCGCTGATCCTGACCGCGGCCGCCCTTGCCTGGTCCGCCCTCCCGGGGGGGCCGGTCGGCACCGCCAGCCATGGCTTCCTGACGCGTTGGGACCTGGCGGTGGAGATGAACCGCACCCTCGAGGAACTGGGCATCGATCCCGAAACCGTCTCCCCCGGCACCCGCCATCGCCGGGTGGGCATCCCCCTCTCCGACGTCGATCCCCTCCAGCGCGCCGTCCTTGATCGCCTCCACCGCGCCTCGCTCCTGCGCGGTTTCTCCGACCGGTCCTTCCGCCCCGAGGCGCCGGTCCGGTGGGGGGAAACCCTGTATCACTGGGCCCGCCTGGTCCGCCTCCTCCAGACCGGCACCGGGGAAACCCCTCCCCCGGCCGCTTCCTCCGCCCTCCGCCCGCCCATTCCCGACTCGTGGTCCTGGCTCCAGGCCGACCTGGGACGGCTGGCCGGGGCCAGGGTGATCGACGGGGCCTTCCTGTCTGGTCTGGGCCTGGAAAAGGTGGCCGACCGCGCCCGGTTCCAGGACCTGGTCGGCCGCACGATCCGGGCCTTCCAGAAAGCGGAACCGGCGGCCCGCCGCCCGGCGGCCTCGCCGGCCGCCGCCCCCACCCCGCTGTCACGCACGGGATCACGCCCGGTCGCCCCCGGGGCCCGCATCGCCACCCTGGAGCGGCTGACGGTGACGGTCAAGGACTCCATCCGCCGGGAACCCGTTCCGGGCGCCCAGATCATGGTCAATGGCCGGGCCGTCTTGCCGGGGGAGGATGGAACCTTCCGGCTGGAGGGACATCCCGCCGGCA
>CAZKPI010000066.1:0-3521 GCA_964554555.1 uncultured bacterium | reverse complement strand
ACCTGCTCTTCACCGCACCCGGCTACACCAGTCTGCGCCTGCGGCACATGGCCGGCTCGCGCCCCGAGCTGGCCATCCTGCTGAAGCCGATTCGTGCCTCCCTCACCCTCCAGCTCCTGTCGGCCGCCGACCGGCGAGTCCTGTCGGGGGCGCGGGCCGCGATCGGCCGGCAGGCGGCGGTCAGCGACAGCCAGGGCCGGATCGTGTTCCGGGGCATGAAGCCGGGCTACCACACGGTCGAAGTGGCCGCGGCCGGTTTCCAGCCTGCCCGGGAACTGGTCTACCTCGAAGAGGCGGGCAGTACCCGCACCTTCCGTCTCCACCCCCGGCTGGCGCCCTGAACCCGCCCGGCCGGGCGGGGACTTGGCCCGTCAGACTGGAGGGGCGGGGGCCGCCGGCCCGTTTTCCCGCGACAGGCGCATGGCCGCGACGAACCGAACGGGAACCAGGGAACTCACCGGCTTCCCGGTGATCCCTTTCCGTCATTCCGGCGCCAGGATGTTTCGGTGGGAAACGCCCCTGGCGTGCGGGTGACAACCGCTCATCCCGCGGTCACAAGGCCCCTGCGCCGGGGCCATCCCCGCGGATCGGGGTGGAGGGAGCGGTCTCAGGACAGGCGCCACTGGCCGTCAGGGCAGACGTGGACCTTCCCTTCGCGCTCCAGGGCCTGCAGGGTCTCGAGGAGGATGCCGCCCGGAAGGTTGAGCACCCGCTCGAGCTGTTCGACGGTGCAGGGGTGCCGGAGGAGCAGGTCGAGAATGCCCTGGCGGGGGGGCGGGGGCTTGCGGTCGACGCGGCGGGGAAGGGGGGTGTGCTCGAAGGCGGTGGTGACCGGCAGATCGAGGCCGAGGGCCTCCCGGAAGGCGAGCAGTCCCTCCGGCGAGGCGGCCGCGATGTCCCGCTCCAGCGGCGGACGCACGGCCGTGTTGAGGTAGATCGAGTCCAGGCGGGGGAGGCTTCGGATGTATTCCCGCAGACCGGCGATCTCCGCGGTTGAATCATTGAGCCCTGGGCAGACGAAGATCTCGAGATCGATGATGCCTTTGAACACGCCGCAGAGGAGGCGCAGTCCGTCGAGGATGTCCGGCAGGCGGATCCCGGGGGCCGGCCGGTGGAGCCGCTCGAAGGTGGCCGGCACCACGGTGCAGAGGGTGGGCAGAAGGCGGTCGGCGAGGCAGAGGTCGGCCCGGACGTCGGGCCGGCCGAGCAGGGTGCTGTTGGTGATGACGCAGGCGGGCGCCACGCCGAGTTTCCTGATCTCGGCCAGGATCGTGCCCAGGCCGGCGTGGAGGGTCGGTTCCCCCGTGCCCGAAAAGGTGATCCAGTCGGGGGCGGCGATCTCGCCGAGCACGTGGCGCAATTCCGCCAGCACCTCGGCCGGGTCACAGAACAGGCCGCGGCTGGCGGTGTGGTGGATGGTGCTCGACAGCTGGCAGTAGCGGCAGTCGAGGGTGCAGGTCTTCGTCGGGGTGAGATCGATGCCCAGCGACTGGCCCAGCCGGCGCGAGGGGACCGGCCCGAAGACGAACCGGTTCATGGGCGGCCGGGGCGGCCCCTTTGCGGTGCGCGAAACTCGCGTTTCGCGCCGCCATCCGCGGCGGCCAAGGGGCACTTCCGACGTCGTGTCGGTCGGCTCATTCGATGCTGAAGGCGACGTCGGCCTTGATCTCGGTGAGCTCCAGCTCGTCCCCGGCGCGGCCGAGCGTGCCGCCGAACCGGTAGGGGGGGGAGAAGAACCCGTCGACCCGCACCACCACGGGATAGGTCGTGCGCCCGAAGGTGAACTCGGAGACCTTGTATCCGACGAACACCCGTCCCAGGCCGTTGACGCCGTCCTTCAGGTCGATGTTGCCGTGCTCGGTTCCCCAGTCCTTCAGCTTCTGATTGAACAGCACGATGTTGCCGCCGACCCCCGCGCCGTAGAACAGCCGCCGCTCGGGGCCCGAGAAGAAATACCGGTTGTAACAGCACTGGACGCGGTCGATCCGCTCCCGGTGCGGCATGTCGTAGATCTCCAGGGGCCGCCAGGCATACTCGATCACCTCCGAGTAGCCTTCCTTCCGCTTGATGAAGGCCACCCGCGGCTCGAAGAAGTCCCGGTAGCCGTCCTTCTGGAACCAGCGGAGCCCGAAGGAGCGGTCGACCTTGTCGAGCTTGACCGGTTTCTTCTCTTCGGCCGGCGGAGGCAGTAACAGCCCGGCCCGCGCGGGAAGGAGGGCGGCGCCGAGGAACAGGAGGACGATCAGGGCGGAGCGGGCGAGGGACGGGTGGCGGCGGACCATGCGGTTTCCCCTTGTCAGGGCCGGGCCGGCGCAAGCGGGGTCGGCGGGCGGCAGGGCGGGCCCGGAACCCGGCGGCCGGAGGGCGGCCCGGTTAACGTTCGCGGGTGGCGAGGTGCAGGACGACCAGGGCGAGCACAACGGCGATGACCAGGAGGCCCAGGAGGGAGTAAGGGTTCCAGCAGGGGGCAGGCGGTTTGTTCTCGAGATTCTCGCGGACCCCCTGCAGTTTCCGGTACCGGTCCTGGAGCTGTTTCTTGACGGCCGTGTCGGGCAGGCTCTCGATGGCTCTCTGCAGTTCCGCCAGGGCTTCGTCGAGGCCTTTGATGGTGGTCGTCTGCCACATGCCTGGGTGTCCTCCTGTCGGATCAGGGTGTTGCGGTTCTCGCCCGCAGTTTCTCCAGCTGGGGCTCGGACAGATTCATCCCTTTTAATCGACTGAGAAGCAGGTTTGCTTCAGTCTTTTTTCCGATCGCCTCGAGGCGGTCGACGATGGAGAAGGCCGTGTCGGGATCGAGAAAGCGGGCTTTCTGGGCCAGCTGGTACTGGGCGAACGCCTGGTCCATCTGCTGGCGGGCGGCATACAGGTCGCCCAGCTTGAGGTACGGCTCGGGATCGGCTGGGTCCATGGTGAAGGCCCTCTGCAGAGTCTTTTCCGCCTCCTCGAGCTGGCCCAGGCAGTAGCGCACCTCGCCCTCGAGCACCACGAACCGGGGATTCTCGGGATTCTCGAGGACGGCGGCCTGGATGACAGGCAGGGCCTCCTCCGGCTGTCGGTTCTGCAGGAGGGTCCGGACGAAGGGTTCGTAGGCGCGGGGGTTACTGCGGGGCAGGGCCGCCTCGGCCTTGAAGTCGGGAAACTCGGCCGCCCGGGCCGGGTTGGCCTGAATCAGCCGCGCCGTCAGTTCCGCCGCCTGGCGGTGCAGGCCCAGCTCGCTGTAGGCGTTGAGCAGGGCCTTGGTGGCGGCCGGGTGGTCGGGCGAGGCCCGGACGGCGAGCAGGAATTGCAGGGCCGCCTCGGCATGGGACCCTTGCGCGGCAAACACCTTCCCCAGGTTGATTCGGGCGTTGAGGTTGTTGGGGTTCTCCTGCAGAACGGCCTGGAATCCGGCGATGGCTTCGGGGAACCGCCCGGCCCGGGCGGCGTCGAGAGCGGCCAGGTAGGCCGGTTCGCCCGGCCCGCCGGGAACCGGCCCCGCCGGCGGGGGGGCGGCGGCTCCGGAAATGGCGGGGGGAACGGCG
>CAZKPI010000065.1:0-13795 GCA_964554555.1 uncultured bacterium | reverse complement strand
AAGACGGTCTCTGGAAGGGCCTCTGCAGAGGAGAAGGTGGCGGGTCTTGACGGGCGCGGGCTGGGGGCACCAAATACGGGTGACATCGACCACGGATTCCGGGGTGCGTTACAACCGGTGACTGACGGTGCAAAAGCGGCGGGTGACGCTCAGGTCAGAAGAGGCTCCAGGCTCCGCCAGATCGCCGCCTCGACATCGGGAGGGCGGGACTGGCGCATGGCGGTCCCCATGGCGTCGAGCCGATCGGCGGCCAACAGCCCGTCGATGGCGGCCGCCAGGGAGCCGGGGGTCAGGTCGCGGTCCAGGAGGAGGCGGGCGGCCCCCCGGTCGGCGAGGGTGCGGGCGTTTTTTTCCTGGTGGTTGTCGGTGGCGTGGGGGAAGGGAACCAGGATGGCGGGCTTGCCGCAGACCGCGATCTCGGCCAGGATGGTGGCACCCGCCCGCGAGACCAGCAGGTCGGCGAGATCGAAGGCCTCCCGCATCTCGTGCAGGTAGGGCAGGACGAGGTGACGGGGGTTGTCGCCGACCCGTTCCTTGACCGCGGCGAAATCCCGTTCGCCGGCAATGTGGAGAATGCGGACCTGGGGATGTTCCTCCAGCCATGAGCGCGACAGGCCCACCACCGCCTCGTTCATACTGCGGGCGCCGCGCGAACCGCCGACCACGAGGATCCAGAACTCCCCCGGGCCGCGCGAAAAGCGGGCGGCCCCGGGGGAAGGCTCCAGGAAGGCGCGTCGAACCGGGTTCCCCGTCACCACCACGCGCGGCGGCTCTGCCGGCCAGGCGGCTTCATAGGTCAGCAGAACGCGGGCCGCCGCTCCGGCGAACAGGCGGTTGACCACCCCCATGGCGGCGTTCTGCTCGTGGATGGCGAACGGGATGCCCAGCAGGCGGGCGGCCAGCAGGGCGGGGAACGCCACAAACCCGCCGGTGGCGATGACCAGGTCGGGCCGGAACGCGCGCATGTGGGAAAGGGCGTCCCAGGCTCCCCGGGCGTTGCGCAGGGGGAAGGTGAGCCAGCGGGCCGACAGGGTTCGGGGCATGCCCTGGGCGTGCACCGGCTGGAAGGGGAGGTCGGGAACCCGGCTGACGATGGCGGCCTCCATGCCGTCGGCCTGTCCCATATAGGCGGTGGTGACCTGGCCTGGGAGGTGGTCGAGGAGGAGTTCCCGGATGGCCAGCGCGGGGTAGATGTGGCCGCCGGTTCCCCCGCCCGCGAGGAGGATTTTCTTCACGGGCGCTGGCGGGCGAGGAGACGGCGGCCGAAGGCCGCGAAACGGCTGGAGAAGGGCTGGCGGCGGCTGTCGACGAAGGCGTGCTGGCTGTTTCCAAATCGTGAGATGCTCAGCAGGATGCCGACGGCCCCCGCCAGGAACAGGAGGCTCGAGCCTCCATAACTGACGAAGGGCAGGGTCACGCCGGTGGTGGGGATCACCGACAGGACAACGCCCAGGTTGATGAGGGTCTGACAGGCGATGATGGTGGTGATGCCCGAGGCCAGGAGGAAGCCGAACATGTCCGGGGCCCGGTTGGCAATGTAGAACCCGCGCCAGATCAGGAGCAGGAAGAGGGTGATGACCAGCAGGCCGCCGACCAGGCCCACCTCTTCGCAGATGATGGCGAAGATGAAGTCGGTATGCCGCTCAGGCAGGATATGGAACTTCTGCCGGCTCTGGCCCAGGCCCAGGCCCCAGATGCCGCCCGAGCCGATGGCGATCATTGATTGGATGATATGGTAGCCCGAGGTCTGGGCGGCGCCCCAGGGGTCCCAGAAGGCGAGGAAGCGGCGCATCCGATAGGATTCCTGGAAGATGAGGGCGACCACCAGCGTGACGCCGGCAACACCCATGCCGCCAAGGTGCACGAGAGACCCGTTGCCGAGGAACAGCAGGACGAAATACACCGAGGAGATGATCGCCGCGGTGGAGAGATTGGGTTCCTTCAGGATGAGGACGAAGAACACGCCCATCACCGCCAGGTCTGGAAGGACGCCGTGAACCAGGTCGGTGATTTTGTCCTGGCGGGTTGAGATGGCATGCGCCAGGTAGATGACGAAACAGATCTTGGCGAATTCGGAGGGCTGGAAGCCGATGCCGGCGAACCTGATCCAGCGGCGGGCGCCGCCGATCTCGCGCGCCACCCCGGGGACCAGGACCAGCACCAGGAGCCCGACGGACAGGACGAGCAGGGGCCAGGCCAGGGGTTCGAGCCGCCGGTAGTCGATCTGCGCGAATCCCAGCAAGGCGAGCAGGCCGAGGCAGACCCAGGCCAGCTGACGCTTGAAGTAGAACGAACTGTCGGACATCTCGGCCATGGAGGTGATCGAGCTGGCCGAGTAGACCATGATCAGTCCGATGCCCATCAGGGCGATCACCAGAAGGAACAGGAAATGGTCGAAGTGCTGGGGTTTCACCGGCCGGCTCCCCCTTTGGGGGCGAGCTGGGCGACCAGTTCCTTGAACGTGGCGCCCCGCACCTCGAAATTGGGGAACAGGTCATAACTACTGCAGGCCGGCGACAGGAGCACGGTGTCGCCCGGAGCGGCCCAGTCGAAAGCGATTCTGACCGCCTCGGGAAAGGAGGCGGCGATGCGCAGGGGCGCCAGGCCCTCGAGGGCCGAGCGGAAGCGGTCCTTTGCTTCGCCATACAAGACCACGCCCTTGGCGCGGGCGCGGATGGTGTTCACCCAATCGGTCAGGTCGGTGCCCTTGTCCCGGCCGCCGGCGATCAGGATCATCGGCGGCTCACAGGCGTTCATGGCGGTGATCGAGGCGGCGCAGTTGGTGCCTTTCGAGTCGTTGATGAAGGCGACCCCGTCCAGGGCACGAACCCGCTCCAGCCGGTGCTCCACGCCCCGGAAGCCGCGGATCACCGCTTCGAGAGCGGCGGGAGGAACCCCCGCCAGCAGGGCGGCGGCAGAGGCGGCCATGACGTTCTCGCGGTTGTGCCGGCCGATCAGCCCGACCGACGAGACGGGAAACAGCCGCTCGCTCCGGCCATCGGGGGAATGCCAGACGAAGAAGTCGTTCTGGATGGTGACGCCGGGGGTGCGGCCGCCGAGATCCCAGCCGAACCAGGCGGTGCGGCAGTGGGCCCGGGCGGCCACCTCCTGCATGACGGGCTGACCGGCGTTGAGGATCAGCCAGTGGGCGGGGCCCATGTTCATGGCGATCCGCTCCTTGGCCTGGCAGTAGGAGGCGTAGTCGGGATACCGATCGAGGTGGTTTTCGAAAAAGTTGGTGATGATCGCGATGTCGGGGGTGAACGAGCTGATGGTCTCGAGCTGGAAACTGCTGACTTCGAGCACCTGCAGGTCGCCGTCGCGGGTGGCGGCGGCGAACTCCATCATGGGAATGCCGATGTTGCCCCCGAGGAAGACCCTGGGGAAGGCGGCCTCGCAGAGTTTTGCCAGGAGGGTGGTCGTGGTGGTCTTGCCGTTACTGCCGGTGACCACCAGGCGCCTGCCGCGTGACAGCCGGTAGGCGATCTCGATTTCCGAGTGGATCGGAATGCCTTTTTCCTGGGCCTTTTGAAGGATGGGAATGGTGGTCGGCACCCCTGGACTGAGGACGATGAAATCGGCGGCCAGGACCCGGTCGGTGTGCCCTCCGCCTTCGAAGGCCAGATCAGCCGGCAGGCCGGCGTCGGCGAGAGTCCTGGCCAGGCGTTCGGCCGGCTGGAGATCCGACACGAAGACCCGGGCCCCGAGGCCGACCAACGCTTTTGCCGCTGCCAAGCCGCTCTTGGCGGCGCCGAGAATGGTGACCGGACGTCCCTGCACGTTCATGGACCACTGCCTCGCCTGCTGGAATGTAGGGGGCACCATAATACCATACCCCGTGCGGTGCAACAAATCAGCGGCCCGGGACCCGGGAGAAGCGGGGTTGGTCCATCCCATTCCCGGGCAAAAGCGGCCGGTGGGATGCAGGTCGGAGGGGCGACCTGGCGGCCAGGGCCCGGAGCCGGGCACCGCTGAAATGGGCGAACCACGGTGAGGAGGAGGGCGGGGGCGGATTGAGATGAAAATGTTGCCGCGGCACCTCCCTCTTCAGTATCCTGAAATCCCAGATTCGATGGGTTCTTCAGGAGGGTCCGGGATGCGGAAGAATGCCAAGCGGTTTATGGTCAAAGACTCCGGCTTGATTGTCGACCTGGTGACCGGGAGGAACTTCACGGTGAACGCCACCGGCCTGCTGATCTTCCGGGATTTTCTTGCCGGTGAGGAGCCGGCCGGGATCGAGGACCACCTCTGCCGGGAATTCAAGGTGTCCCGCGAGGTGGCCCGGCGCGATCTCGACGAGTTCCTGCTGGACCTGCGGGTGCTGGGCATCGATGAAGATTGATATCGCGGTCACGGGGCTGATCGCCTCGGAAAGCCCCGGCCCCGGCGCCGGCATCATCCGGGCCATCCGCGAGCATCCCGGTTTTGAGGGCCGCATCATCGGTCTGGCCTACGACGCCAAGGAATCGGCGATCTACCTGCCGGGCCTGTGCGACCGGGTCTACCTGATCCCGTATCCTTCGGCGGGCCAGGAAAGCCTGTACGTGCGTTTGCGGCAGATCATCAACAAGTGTCCGATCGATCTGATGATCCCTTCGCTGGATTCCGAGCTCGACAGTTTCATCCGGCTCGGTCCCCGCCTGGAAAAGCTTGGGGTGCGGATGTTCCTGCCCGACCTGGAGATGCTGGAGGCGCGCTCGAAGAAACATCTGGCCGAGGTCTGCGCCAAGGCCCGCATCGGGTATCCGCGCACCGTCGAGGTGAACAGTTTCGACAAACTGCGGGCGGGGGCGGAGAGCCTCGGGTTCCCCGTTTTCGTCAAGGGGGTCTTCTACGAGGCGGAACTGGCCCGCACCCCGGCCGAACTGGAGAAGGCCGCGGAAGGCATCTTCTCGCGGTGGGGGTTTCCCATCCTTCTGCAGGAGGTGGTGGCCGGGGAGGAGTTCGACATCGCCCTGGTGGGCGACGGGGAGGGCGGCATCCTGGGCCTGACCGCCATGCGCAAGATGCAGTTGTCGAGCAAGAACAAGGCGTGGGGCGGCATGACCGTTGAGTCGGCCGACCTGCTGAAGGTGGTCCGCCGGATCGTGCAGACCCTGTCCTGGCGCGGGCCGATGGAGGCCGAGATCATGCGCCGGGCGGGCGATGGGAAGTTCTTCCTGATCGAGCTGAACCCGCGGTTTCCCGCCTGGATCTATTTCAGCCACGGGGCGGACTGCAACCTGCCCGGCCTGATGCTCGACCACCTCTTCGGTTGCGGGGCGGGCCGCCGGCCGGCGGCCGGGCGGGGAACACCCGCTTCCCGTCCCCGGCGGGCCCGTTCCACGAAAGTGGCCGAGCCCGGGCGGATGTTCCTGCGGGTGGCCACCGACGTCATCTGCCCGCTCGAGGAGTACGAGAGCCTCCTGACGAGGGGCGAACTGGTCCGGCGCTGACCGGAAGGGGGAAACATGACCAGGGAATACGTGAAGCCGCGCATCCTCCAGCAGAAGGAAGGCATGATGAACAAATTCGGGGCGGTCGCGTCCCGGTTCATGGATGCCATTGAAGGGGTGAAGGTCGCCCGCCTGGTTGACGAGTATGGTTCCCCCCTGTTCGTCCTCTCCGAGCGGGCCATCCGACAGCAGTACCGGCACGCCGCGCGGGAGTTCTCCCTGCTCTATCCGCGTGTCCAGTTCTCATGGTCGTACAAGACCAATTATCTCGACGCGGTCTGCGCCCTCTACCACCAGGAAGGCTCCTGGGCCGAGGTGGTTTCCGAATTCGAATACGAGAAGGCCGTCAAGCTCGGGGTGCCGGGCGAGAAGATCATCTTCAACGGCCCGTACAAGCCGTACGAGGCCCTGAAGACGGCGGCCCGGCGCAAGTCGAAGATCCACATCGACCACATGGAGGAGATTGTCGCGCTCGAACGGATCGCCCGCGAGCTGAAGCAGGCGGTCGAGGTGGCCATCCGGATGAACATGGACACGGGCATCTACCCCATGTGGAGCCGGTTCGGGTTCAACCTCGAGAACCAGGAGGCGTTTGCCGCCGTGTCCCGGATCCAGGCGACCGGGAAGCTCGTGCTGAAGGGTCTGCACTGCCACATCGGCACCTTCATCCTGGAGCCCAGCGCCTACAAGACGGCGGTCCAGAAGATGGTCGCCTTCGCGAGGAAGATCCGTGATGAGTTCGGGGTCAGGATCGAGTATCTCGATCTGGGGGGGGGCTTCCCCTCGACCAACACCCTGCACGGGCAATACCTCCCGGGCAGTCAGGCCAATCCCGGCATCGGGAAATACGCGGAAGCCATCTGCGGCGAACTGAACCGGTGCGGCAGTCTGTTCGACAAACCGCCCCTGCTGATCCTGGAATCGGGGCGGGCGCTGATCGACGAGGCGGGCTTTTTGATCGCCACCGTGGTGGCGCGCAAACGGCTGAGCGACGGCACCGCCGCCCTGGTGCTCGACGCCGGGGTCAACACCCTGGTGACCGCCGCCTGGTACAGGCACGAGTTCATCCCCGCCCAGGCCTACAGCGAGATCCTCGAGAACACCGTCCTCTACGGGCCCCTGTGCATGAACATCGATGTGGTGCGGCCGCTCATCTCGTTCCCCGCCCTTTCGGCGGGCGAGCGGATCATCATCCACCCCGTCGGCGCCTACAACATGACCCAGTGGATGCAGTTCATCCGCTACCGGCCGGCCATCGTCCTCATCGACACCAAGGGCCACCCGCACGTGGTGCGGAAGGCCGAGACCCTGGCCTACCTGACCGAACTGGAGGAGATTCCCGCCCACCTCCGGGAAAAGAAGTTCCGCGGCCGGCTGTCCTGAGGGTGGCGTGAGGAAGGGAAGGCCGGTTCGGGCGGGCCCCGGCGGGAGTCTGCGGCGGCGGGAGCGGCCGGTCAGGCCGCATTTGGCGGTCCGGGCATGACGGGCGTGGAACCCCGCCCCTGGTGGCGGCTTCCTCCGTTCTGGGAAGGGGTTCTGCGCTGGTATGGCACCATCCTGTTCTCGCCGCGGCCGGGGCCCGGGGCCCTGGTCGCCCTGGCCACACTGGGGAACCCCGATTGGGGTGTCTGCGGGCTGGTGTGCGCCCTGCTGACCTGGGGATTCGGCCGCTTTCTGGAGTTCCCCGCCGTAGAACTGGACAGCGGTCTCTACGGGTGCAACGGCATCCTGTTCGGGCTGTTCGTCGGGAGCCATTTCAGTTCTCCCCCCCTCCTGGCACTGGCCTGCCTGGGCGGTTCGTTTTTGGTCTGCCTGCTGACGCGGGGCTTCACCAACTCGGTGGGGGCGGTGCTGAAACTGCCGGTCTGTTCCTACCCGTTCGTCGCGGCCACGATCGTCTTTTCGGCGTTTGCCCGCTCGCAGGAGGCCGCCTGGGGGGTCGAACTGATCAAACCCTTCTCCTACCAGACCAGTTTCCTGGCCGCCTACCTGGCGCGGCCGTTCCATCTCACGCTGGGGGAGCAGGCGGTGCGGGAAGTGTTCTGGTTCGGCTCCTCGCTGGGGGCCATCATCTTCCAGCGGGGGGGCTGGTCGTGCCTGCTGGTCGGGATCGCTCTCCTCACCAGTTCGCGGGCCCTGCTGGCGCTGGCCGTGGCGGGCTTTGCGGCCATGCGGGGGGTCTGCCTCCTCCTGCCCTTCGCCGTGCCGGGACAGGAGGTGTCCCTGGGGTTCAATGCTGTGCTGATCGCCATTGGGGTGGGCGGTTCGTTCCTGGTGCCGGGCCGCCGGACCCTGGGCCTGATGGTGCTGTGTCAGGCGGCGGCGGTGCCGGTCGGTCTGGGTCTGGCCGCCCTGGGGAGCCGCACCGGCGCCGAGTTCACGGCGCTTCCCTTCAATCTTCTGGTGTCGGGCGCCCTGCTGATGCTGCAGGGACGGGCGATCGACGCCAAGCCCCGCCTGCCCGCCCTGGCCTTCACCACGCCGGAAGAAGCGTTTTCCCACTACCGCCGCTACCAGGACCGCATGTTCCTGCGCGCCGTGGCTCTGCCGGTGTGCGGAGCCTGGCAGATCGTCCAGGGGTTCGACGGCCCCGAGACCCACCGGGAACAATGGCGGTTCGGTCTCGACCTTGCCGCGGTGGACGAGGCGGGCCGGCGGTTTCGCACCACGGGGATCACCCTCGATGACTACTATGCCTTCGGGGCGGTGATCCGCTCCCCCGCCGACGGCACAGTGGCCGAAGTCTGGGACCAGGTGCCCGACAACCCGGTCGGGGAGATGAACCTGTCATCCCCCTGGGGCAACTACGTGCTCATTTACAGCGGGGGCCTCTACCTCGGGCTCTATCATCTGAAACAGGGTTCCGTCATGGTGGTTCCCGGGCAGACGGTCGCGTTCGGCACCCCGGTGGGCCGGGGCGGGAACTCCGGGCGGTCGGCGCTTCCCCACCTGCATTTCCAGGTCCAGGCGATGGGGTGGGCGGGGGCGCCCAACCTGCCGTTTTTGCTGACCGACACCGTGCTCCATGGGCCCGCCGGCGAGGTGTTTCGGCCCTTCTGGCGGCCCGAGGCGGGGGCGGTGGTGTCGGAAATCGAGCCGGGGGACGAACTGCGGCCCCTCTTCCTGCCGGCCAACGGCGAGGTCTGGCGGCTTCGGGTGACGGAGGGGCCGGCGGTCCGCACGGTGGACTGGACCTTCCACTATACCCTTCACGGAAACGTGGTGATGGTCGAAGATAGGAAGGATGAGGCGGAGTATCGCTTGAGCACCCATTCGCTCGAAATGGTCCGGTTCCCGCGGCAGACGGGTTCCCCTCTGCACCTGTTCGCGCTGGCCGTGGCCGACCTGCCCTTCCATTTCCGGGAAGGGCTGTCCTGGACGACGACCCTGTATGGGCGGACCGCCTCGATGCTCTTCTGCTGGAAGCGGCGTCTCCTGGCGGTCCTGTTCGGGGACATCTTTTCCCTCGACTTCCAAAAGGAGTGCCTGGAGCACCGCGAGGACTCTGCCCGCGGGGAAGGTGTCTATCATGTCCAGGCGGTGTTCCCGCATCCTCATACCGGGAGCTGGTGGCGCGACGCGTCCATCTCACTGGAGCTGGCCCGGAGCGGTTTTCGGCGTCTGGACCTGCGCCGGGGCGGCCAGACCCTGCTCGCCGCCGAACGCATCGACGGGGAGGGGAAGGGATGACCCGAGGCCGTGGTGGACCGCGGGCGGCGGCCGCCGCGGTCCTGGCGGTCTGCCTGTGTCTGCCGGCCATGGCCGCCGCCTGGGCCGGAACGGAGCGGCAGTGGATCGCCCAGCTGGAGGCCAACCCCGCCGACCGTCCAGCCCTGGAAGGCCTGGCCCGGCTGTACGGCCTGCCCGTGGCGGCCGTTCCGGCGCGGGTCAAGGCCGATCGGCTGGCGGGGTCGCCGCGGGGGAAGACCGGTTCCGAGGACGCCGTGCTGACGGCGGCGGGGCTGTATGAATCGATCGGGCAGTATTCCGAGGCGCGCGAGGTCCTGGGCGGTCTGCTGGCCCGTCAGGACTCCTGGCGCGCCACCCTGCTGATGGGCTGGGAAAACTACCTTGAAAACCGGCTGTCAGAGGCTCTTCGCTGGTATGAGCAGGCAGTGGCGAAGGACCCCGGACAGCTCGACGGCTACCACGGTCTGATGCTGACGCTGATGGCCATGGGTCGCCGGCCGGAGGCGGCCGCCATGGGAAACGAGATCCTGCGGCGCGATCCGCGGAACCTGTATGCCCACCTCCGCCTCGGCCAGCTGGCCTACGAGGCGAAGGACTACCCGCTGGCCATCCGTCACTACGGCCAGGCGGCCGGTCATCTGGACGGCCGTCTCGGCCTCGGCCTCGCCCTGCACAAGATGCGGCGGTTCGCCGAGGCCCGGCCTCATCTGCTGGCGGCGCAGGCCGCCTATCCGGCCCATCCCGACCTGCTCGCCGCCCTGCGCGACCTCAACGAGGAGGAGATCCGGCAATTGGAGCATGACCTGTCGATGCCGTCGGGGAGGACCCCGGCCGGGGAGGCCGCCCGCCAGCGCCTGGCCGCCCTCTACGAGCTGAACGGGCATTTTCTGAGGGCGGCTGACTGGACCAGGGCCCTGCTTCCCCCCAAACCCAGCTTCGATCAGCTTCTGCGGGTGGCCGGCCTGTATGGGAAGGCCGGCCGGCCGGCCGAGGCGGGCCGGTTCTACGAGCTGGCCGCGGCCCAATCCCCCAATCCCCGGCTGACCTGGCTGGCGGCCGTCGATTCCTACCTGGCCTCGAAGCACCTGGGGCGGGCCGAATTGCTGTTGTCGTGGCTGGTCCGGCAGGCTCCCGGCGCTGATCTCGACCAGCGATACGCCAGCCTGCTCGCCGCCCGGGGGCAGGCCGACACCTCGCGGCTGGTCAGCCGGTCGCTGAGCCGGCAGTTGGAAAGCCGGGCGGCGGTCGACCTCCGGCCCGCGGATTCACTTCTGCAGGCGGTCGATGCCAGTCTGAACGCCCGCGAGTTCGAAGAGGCGCGCCGGCAGTTGGCCAGGCTCGGTCCGGTCGGGACGTCGGCCGCGATCGACGCGCGGTATGGCCGGTTGTTCTACGAGACCGGCGCCTACGACCAGGCGGTGAAGGTCTTCGAACGGCACGAGGCCGACCCGGACATGCAGGTCAGTTGCGGGTGGGCGTGGGCCAAGGGACGCCACCGGGAGGAGGCGCGGAAGGCCTTTCGGGCGGCGTTGCGCAAGGTGCCGAACCATGCGGGTGCGCTGGCCGGATTGTATGAAGTGGAGAACGTCTGGCCGTGGGATGCCTTCCTCATCCTGACCAGTCTCGATTACCACGGGTACCAGGACAACCGCCTGCTGACCACGGAGGTTTTCCGCTACACCCGCGACCGGTGGTCCACCACCGTCTCCCACACCCGGACCGACGTTCCGCATCTCACCCCCGGGTCCGTCGATTTCAACGAGGACCTGGCGGGGGTGAAATTCCGGTACCGGTTCCGGCCGAAGGTGTCGGGGCAGTTGCACCTTCTGCACTTCGAGAACGACGACCCGAACACCGACTCCTCCAATGTCGTCGGGGCCCGCTTCTGGTACTTCCCGACCGCCTCCTGGACGGTCGACGTCGAGTTCGACCGGTCCCGCTACACCAATGCCCGGGCCAACCAGATCAGCCTGCACGCCGGCTACCGGTTCAACCCACGATGGCATGGCGATCTCACCGCCCTCTTCACCTCGGCCGTCGGCCCGTGGCGGTGGAAGGGGGCCCGCACCACCGGGTCGGCGGTCAAGGCCGCGCTCGGCTATTCCCCCCACCAGCGCTGGTATTTTGGCGCCGCCGCCTGGGGCGGCACCCGTCTGCTGGCCGTGGATTCCGATGGAATGTATGCCTACAACGTCGTCGACCTCTACCGGGGGGCCTGGTCGCTGTTGACCACCTACCGGTTCGAAACCTGGCTGAAGGGGTATCTGAACGTTGGGCAGAATGCCATGCGGAGCAACTGGCAGGCGGCCGCCAACGCCGCGGCGGGCGCGGCCCTGTTCGATCCCGAACAGCGGGTCGACGGGCTGAGCGGCGGCCTCGACTTTTCGTTCTGACGGGGGAAGGGGATGGCGCACAGGTCTGGCGGCTGTCGGCCGATCTGTCGTGAGTCTTCTCTGACGATTGCCCCGGCTGGCGGTGTGTCCATCCCGCTCCGCGGGTTGCCCTGGGGCCGGCCGGCCTGGATTCTTCGGTTCCTGATGGTGGGGCTGGCCCTGCTCGGGAGCCTGGCCCCCGTATGGGGAATGAGCAGTCGGGCCTGTCGTGAGGCGCTCGCGGCTGAGCCCGGAAGCCTGCTGAAGCAGTTCGCTCTGGCCGAGGCCCTGCGGGCGGAAGGGCAGTCCGCGGCGGCTCTGCTGGTTTTGGCCGAGGTCAAGGCCGCCGCCCCGCGCTGTGCCGCTGTCCGGTTCCTGGAGGGTGAGATCCTTCTCGAACAGGGCCGGTACGAGGCGGCGCGGCAGGCATTCGAGGCCGGCGGCGAGCTTGCCCCCGAGGCGCCGGATGCCTGGTACGGCCTGATCCGTCTGCACCGGGCCCTGCTGAACTGGGAGGCGGTGCTCGCCCTCTGCCGGGACCTCCAGCGACGGGACCCGGACCATCCCTTCGCCATCCTGAACGCGGCCTGGGCCCATTTCAACCTTCGCCAGTATGAAGAGGCCGACCGGCTGTACAGCCATCCGCGTCACGGCCAGACCCGGCTGATGCGCCTGGGGAAGGCCTGGACCCGCCTGCGCCTGGGCCATGCCGAGGAGGCCGGCACGCTCTTCCGGGCTCTGCTGAAAGAGGATCCCGCCGACGCCGATGCGGCCTGGGGGCTTCGGGAGGCGGAAGGAGCGCTCCTGCGCCAGGGTCTTGCCGGGGGGGAACGGCCGGGGAATGAAACGCCGGCCGAGGTCGCCGCCCTGCTCGACGAGGCCGCCCGGTTCTCAGCCTTGGGCCGGCCTGCCGAAGCCATCGACCGGTGGCTCTACGCCTTGCAGGGGGATCCCGGCAATGCCACCGCCTGCCGGGGTTTGGCGGCGGCCTACGCCGCCCAGGGGGACCCCGCCCGGGCCCATTTCTATTACTCGGTGATCCTGGACCGAGGGTGGGACCTGGAGGCCGCCCGCGGCCGCATCCGCGCCCTGGGGGCGCTGGGGGCCTGGAGCGAGGCGGCCAGTTGTTCCGCCGACCTGCTTCAGCGGGTGGGGACCGATTCCCTCGCCCTCGGGACGATGGCCTGGTTCCGCTACTCGGTGGGCGATTATGACGAAGCCTACCGGTTGTACGAACGGGCCGGGGCCGGGGCCCGGGATCCGGTCATGATCCTTGGCCGGGCCTGGTGCCGGTTCATGCAGAAGGATTATCCCGCCAGCCGGGCTCTCTTCCGCGAAGTGCTGACCATCGAGCCGGCCAACCCGGGAGCCATCGAAGGACTGCGCCTGATTGAAAATCTGGCCCCCGGCCGGTAGACTCCTCCTGACATCCGTTTCCGGAAAAGGAGGAGGAGTTCGATGTTCCGACGATGGATCGTTCTGTGCGTCATCCTGGTGGCGGCCGGTGCCGTCCATGCGGCCGCGCAGGTTCCTGCCGCCCCGCGGGTTCCGGCGATCAAGGGCACGGTCAAGGCCCCGGGTTTCTCGACGTATCTCGCCCTCGAATGTCTTGGTCCCTACACCCAGTTTCCGGAAAGAGAAAAACTGTTTCTGAGCGAGTTCAAGGCTTCGCGCCAGCCGGCGGCGGGCCCCGAGATCGCTGTCTACTGGAACAGCCCGCTGTATGTGACTCCCGACCAGCTGAAATGGGACATCGGCTATCCGGTATCCGCCAACACCAAGAATGCCGGGGCGCTCGTGGTCAAAAAGTTCCCGTATCAGAAGGTGGCGGCGGCGGTCCACGTCGGGTCCTATCTGACCACCTACCACACCATCAATGCCCTCTACGACTGGATCGCCGCCAGCGGCCTGAAGACCGTCGGCGGGCCCTGCGTCGAGCGCTATCTGGACCCCGACCCGGACCGGGTGCCGGATGCCCAGAAGCGGACGGAGATCCTGATCCCCATCCAGTGACGGAGTCTGCCTGACCCGCCTGACCCGATGCCGGGAGGGTTTCCCCAGCCGCCATGGCGCTGGCGGGGAGAAATGCGAGTTCCGCGCGCCGCCCAGGGGCCGACCGGCCCAAGGCCGGGAGGGCTGGCTCCGGCCGCCATGGCTGGCCGCGCGGCCCGGCCGGCGGGGTCGGCCGGTCGCGGGCTCAGCGCACCAGGCGGTCGAGGGTCCGGCGGTCGAGGCGGGAGACGACGTCGGTGACGAGCGCGACGGTCTGCCCGAAATCGGTGAGGGACAGCAGGCCGC
>CAZKPI010000064.1:0-13808 GCA_964554555.1 uncultured bacterium | reverse complement strand
CCGAGACGGCGGCTGGCGGGGTGCCGGCGGGCCGGCTCTTCCTCCGTCTGCCCGGGGGAATCTTTCCTTGCTGGAATCCGGGGTACGCGGTATCCTGGAGCCGGACATCCCCTTCCCCCGCGGAGATCAGGACCACATCCCCCTGCAAGGAGTCGACCATGGCGTTGCCCAAGATTGGCTATGACATCGGGAAAGAGAGTCTGCGCAACAACTGTTTCAGTTTCCTCCAGGAGCACCTCGACAAGCATCCCGACCGGGTTTGCATGAAGTGGGTCAACACGAAGAACAATCTGTGGTTCGACTACAACCCGTTTGCCCGCACCCTTCAGCACGACCCCTTCACCTACAAAGACATCTACGACATGGTGGTCCACGTGGCCGCCGGCTACCAGAAGCTCGGCATCGGGAAGGGCGACCGCGCCCTGGTCTACGTGCCCATGATCCCGTGGTTATACACCGGCATGTTCGCTTTCCAGATGCTGGGGGCCACCTGCATCTTCCTCGATTCCTTCGCCCGGGCCGATCAGCTCGAATATGTGGCCGGCCTCTGCCAGCCCAAGGCCTGGCTGTCGGGCGAGCGCGGGTTCGCTATGGGGGCGGGGAAACCGGCCCTCGAGGCCATTCCGATCAAGATCAACATGGGGCCCTGCACGAAGACCTGGACCGCCCGCTTCGAAGAACTGCTCAAGACGCCCGAGGCCGCCCAGCCGGTGCCGGTCACCCAGGAGCACACTGCCCTCATCACCTTCACCACCGGTTCGTCCGGGACCCCCAAGGGGGCCGACCGCTCCCATCGCTTCCTCGCCGCCCAGCATTATGCCATCGATGCGTGCCTGCCGTATGAAGAGACGGACCTGGACCTGCCGGTCTTCCCCATTTTCTCGCTGAACAATCTCGCCGCGGGCGTGACCACCGTCCTGCCGGCCATCAACGTGGCCGAGCCGGCCGACAATGATCCATACGTGCTCTTCACGCAGATCAAGGGCGAGGGCATCACCACCCTCACGCTGAATCCCTCCCTGCTCAACGGGTTGAACAAGTATTGCCTCGAGAAGGGGGAGACCCTTCCCGGTTTGCGCCGGGTGGCCGCCGGCGGGGCCGCCGTGTCGCGCGACGTGGTGGCGGATTTCGTGAAGATCGCACCGAACGCCGAACTCGTCGTCATGTTCGGCTCCACCGAGGCCGAGCCGATGGCTCACATCACGGGCCGGGAGATGCTCGCCCAGCGCAGTGTCACCGAGGACGATCCCGAGCTCGTCGATGCAGGCGTCAACGTGGGGCACTTCGCCCAGGGCCTGCTGTACAAGTTCATCAGGATTGTGCGGGGCCCCGTCGAGATCGCCTCCGACGACCAGTGGGCGGCGCTCGAGGTGCCGAAGGGCAGTGTCGGCGAACTGCTGGTCGCCGGTGAGCACGTCTGCCGCGCGTATTACAACAACCCCGAGGCCTTCAGGACGTCGAAGATCCGCGACCACAAAGACATCGTGTGGCACCGGACGGGCGATCTCGGCCGTCTCGACGAGAAGGGGAACCTCTGGATCGTCGGCCGGATCCACAACGTCATCGAACGCGAGGGGAAGTATCTCTTCCCCGTGCAGGCCGAGGTCGTGCTGAAGCGTCAGCCCTACACCCGGCTCGCCGCCTACCTCGGCGTGCCCGACGCGAAGCTCGGCGAAAAGGCCGTTTGCGTCATCGCCCCGAAGGACAAGGGCGACATCGCGAACAAGAAGCTCTGCGCCGAGCGCGAGGCCGAGATTCGCCGGGTCATGGGCAAGAACGGCCTCCCCGTCGACCAGGTGGTCTTCCATCCCGACATCCCCATGGACCCCCGCCACCGCTCGAAGGTCGAATACGCCGTCCTCCGCAAGGAACTGAAGGACGCCGGGCTGGTCTGACGGCCGGCGGCCCCCGCCGCGGCATCGGGTCGTCGTGGCGACGGGACCCGACTCGGCACCCGGTCTTCCGGGGCGGGGAGTCTTCGTCCCGTTCGGCGTTTCTGGCAGGGGCCGCTGGCGCTCACCGCCCGGGATGACGATGGCCGGGGGGCCTCGCCTGCCGGATACCTTCTGCCTGATCTCCCGGGCGGGAAGGTCAGTCGAGGTCGGGGATCAGGCTGGGGGGGACGATGACCGGCCGCCCGTCCCGCCAGACCGCGATGGGGTTGCCGGCCCGCTTGTGATCCATGATAGCGGCCCGCACCGCCTGGTTGACCTTCTTTACGATTTCCCGAAACTTCTTCGCAAGGCGCGGTTTACGCTTGTCCCTCGCCACGATGGCGCCCTCCTTTCACGATCTGAACCGTGTTTGCAAAAGAACCCAGATCCCCTGCGCTTGAACCATTGCTGGCTGGAAATCCACGTTTTCCCACGGGAAAAAGCGGCATGGCTTTGCTTTCATTCCATCTCAGGCTTTCCGGCCGTTCCCGATAAGGCGGCGTGGAGGGTGTTGAAGGAGATTCCGAGGCGCCTGGCGAGTTCGGTGCGGGGGAGGTCGGGGTTCTTGGCGGCCATGGCCCGGATGAACAGGGGTTTGATCTCGTTGGCGGGGAAGAAGGTGCCGGGCGGGATGTTCCCGAACAGGTCGGCGGGCTTTGACGCCGTCGGGGCCTTGCCCGTGCGAAGACGGTGGGCGAGCTTGTCGAAGGCGTGGTCGTCGAAGTCGATGATCCGGTGGACCAGGGCGGCGAGTTCCCGGACGTTGCCGGGCCAGGAGTATTGATCCAGGATCTCCTGGTTGGCCTGATACTCCCGGATGACCCGTTCGAAGTGGCGATGGATGAGGTCGGTATCCTCCGAGGCGTGGAACTCTTTGTAGAGAAGCTGACGGATGATCCGCGGGATGTCCGCCCTGATCGAGGCAAGATCGGGGGTTTCCAGTTCCACGCGGGCCAGGCGATAGAACAGGTCGGGGCGGAACTTCCCTTGTTCCATTCGCTTCCGGAGGCTGGGTTGGCCGGCTGAGATGATCCGGACGTCGGCGTGCAGTTCGGTCTTTCCCATCAGGGGGCGATAGGTCTTGGTCTCGAGGAACCGCAACAGGGCGGCCTGAACGCGGGGGGCCATGTCTCCGACCTCGTCGAGGAACAGAGTGCCCCCGTCGAGCCCCTTGAGGAGGCCGGGGCTGTCCCGGTCTGCCCCGGTGAAGGCGCCTTTGACGTAGCCGAACAGTTCGGCCAGCAGAAGATCCTTTTTGAACCCCGCGCAGTTGATGGCCATATAGGGCTTTCCCCGCCGCCTGCTGAACTCGTGCAGAAAAAAAGCCACGGCTTCCTTGCCGGTGCCGGTACTGCCCAGGATCAGGACGCTCCGGTCGCACTGCCCGGCTTTCTCCAGGTGCCGCTTCAGGTCCAGGATGGGGGGGGAATACCCTTCCAGGATCGGGTAGTCGCCGGCCCGGAACTGCGCCAGGCTGACCTGGTCGGCCGCTGGCAGGCCGCCCAGCCGGAATCCCCCACCCTTCCGGAAGGTCACCAACTGCTGGATGGCTTCCTCGAGGGGGGCCAGGTCGAGCCCCCGGATGAGCATCAGGGTCAGCTTGTACCGCAGGTAATCGTGCAGATCACCGGCCGGGTCGCGCAGGGCCTCGAACAAGGCTTTCCCGCCGGCGTGCAGGTTCCCTTCCGCCTTCAGAAAATCCTCCTGGCCCACGTTTTCCCGGACAGTCACCCCGGGAATCCCCTGGCAGACCTCCCGAACCGCCGGCGATGCCCGTGCTGTCACCCAGGTCAGGGAGACCTTCTTCCTGGCCAGCCTCTGCAGGGCGGCCCGGGTTTCACCCTTCTTCTCGACGCCATCCAAAAACAGGGTGACTTCCGAGACATCCTCCATGGCCGCGTATCGGGAAAGCTCCCCGCCAACGAGCTTCCGGCTGACGATGCGGACGATGTCCCAGCGGTTCCGATGGCAGGCCGCCAGGACAAGATTGACCGGCAAAGGGGAAATGCCAAGGATCCTCTTGCTCATGATGTTGAAGATATCAAAATTTCAAATAGATGTCATTTTTTTCAATACCTAAATGTGGGTTGGCGGGAAAAACCCCCTGGGTAGAGGACAGGGCCATGGCCGCCGGCGGCATGCTGGTTGCAAAGGTCAACAGGGCAAGGTCCTGAGGGCCGTCCGATGGTTCTTTGACAAGAGAACAGGTCTTTCCAGAGCAGGCCGGAACGAGACGCCGGCCGTCCCCCGCGCCGGTTTTCCGGCGGAGAGGCGCCGGACCACCCCGCCCTCGACTCGAAGAGAGGCGGGACCAGCAAGAAGGAGGAAAAGACATGCATCTGAAGATCCATCGAGGAGCCCGGGAGATCGGGGGAACCTGCATCGAACTGGTCTCCAACGGTTTCCATCTCGTGCTCGACCTGGGGATGCCCCTGGTGAACCCCGACGGAACCCCCTATGAACTCCCCCGGGCCAGTTCCCGGGAATCCCTGCAAACGCAGGGTCTGCTTCCGGAAATCCCCGCCTTGTTCGAAGCGCGGAAGGAAGACGCGGCGATCATCCTCAGCCATGGCCATGTCGACCACTTCGGGTTCAGCGGCTACTGCGCCCCGGGCATCCCGGTGTACGGCACCGCGGGGACCCGGGTCCTGATGGACATGACCCGCCTCTTCCAGCCCGCCCCGCCCCTGCCGCCGGTTCTCCCCCTGGAAAAGCGGGTTCCGCAGAAGATCGGTCCGTTCACGGTGACCGCCTGGCCGGTCCCCCACTCCGCGCCCGACGCGGTGTCCGGGTTGGTCGGGGCGGCTGGGAGGCGGCTGTTCTATTCGGGCGACCTGCGGTCCGGCGGGCGCACCGGGCGTCTGTTCGACATGCTCCTCGACCGTCCCCCGCAAGACATCGACCTGATCCTGCTCGAAGGCACCACCGTCGGCCGGGCCGGCCCCCCATCCCCGACCGAGGACGAGGTCGAGGAGCGCCTCGTCGAGATCGTCCGCGGCGCGGGAAACCTCACCCTGCTGTTCTGCTCCTCGCAGAACCTCGACCGCCTGGTCACGGCCTTCCGGGTCGCCAAGCGGGCGGGGGTGACCCTGGTCATGGATCTGAACCACGCGTTCGTCCTGCACAGCCTGCAGTTCCTGTCCCCCCGGATTCCCCAGGTCGACTGGGAAGGCATCCGCGTGAAGTTCTGGAAACCGCACGCCGACGCGATCGCCAAGGCAGGCCGGCTCGATTTCCTCTACCACGCCAACCGCCGCAAGATCCGGATGCCCGAGATCGCCGCGGCGCCAGGCCGGTTCCTCATGCTGGCCAAGAGCAACCGCTTCCTGCCGGCCGTCCTCCGCCGCCTTCCTTCCCCGGCGACCGTTCCGGTCATCTGGTCCATGTGGCGGGGGTATTGGGAGCGCGACCAGAACCTGCGCCCCCTGTGCCAGGAACTGGGGACCGAGCCCGAGTTCCTCCATGCCGGCGGACACGCTTCCCCCCAGGATCTCCAGCGGTTGGTGGACGCCCTGCACCCGAAGATGGTCCTGCCGGTTCACACCTTCCACCCGGAAGGCTTCCCCGACCTGTTTCCCCAGACCAGGATCCTCCCTGACCGGGAGTGCCTGGAGGTCTGAATCCATCGGAATGACAAGCAAAGGAGTGCAGACATGGGACGGTTCAGTCGGCTCAAACAGGGAATCGGGGGCATCCCCGCCGAGGTGCTCCTGCCGGGCGACACCGCCATTGTCAAACGCTTCCAGGGGGCGATCAACGTCATCCGTCGGAGCGCCGGTTTCCCCAATTTCGAGATCGCCCAGGAGGTGCTGGGCTTCCTGACCCCGTCCGAAACGAAGAGCGTCGAGGCCGCCATCATGGGCAAGTATGTCGGGGAAAACGAAGCCAACCTCCGGGCCGCCTTTCGGGAGACCCGGGCCCGCCAGGCCATTCTGTTCTTCGACGAGGTCGACAGCCTCCTGCACGCCCGCGAACGGGCCGTCCGGGGCTGGGAGGTCAGCCTGGTCAACCAGCTGTTGGCCGAGTTCGAGGCGTTCGGCGGGGTCTTCCTGGCGGCCACCAACCACCTCGACCTGGTCGACCGGGCCGCGCTCCGGCGCTTCCAGATGAAGATCGGGTTTCGGTGCCTGACGCGGGAGGGCCGTCGCCTGCTCCATTCCCGGTTGCTGGCTCCCATCTGCGCTGTCCGCCCCCGCGAAGGCGAGCTCGCGGCCCTGGACGGCATGACCCGGCTGGTGCCGGCCGACTTCCACGTCGTTCGCGGGAATCTCCAGCTCTTCCCCGAAAGGTGCACGCACCGGGTCATCCTGGAGGCCCTGGCCGCCGAAGCCGCCTTGCGCGGGGAGCAGGAAAGGGCTCCCATCGGGTTTCGCCTCCAGGAGCGGCAGGGAGCCTGAGGTCCGTCCGGGAGCATCTTTCGGAGTGGAAGGAACCATCCCCGAACGGGAGAACCCTCGACAACAACGATGAGAAGGGCAGGAAGAGATGGCAGGGAACAGGAACAGCGAACCAGCCGACATGTCGGAGGAAATCTTTCAGGTTCTCTGGGAGAGCCTGGGGTGTGTTCTTGCCTTGCGCCGTCGTGAGCTTTTGCGTGGGAGAGCCGATCTCCGCCTCCTGGAGGCGGCCGACCGGATCCGCTCCTGTCTGGGGGGGTGGTATCCGGGCCGGCACCTGGAGCCGGTCTGGACCATCCCCGACACCTTTTGCCTGGAAGAGGTCCGGGCGTTCATCGTCCATCACATGAGGGCCATCGCGCAGGCAAAGATCGACCCCTGGCTTCAGTACGATCTGATCAGGGAATACTGCCGGAAGCTCGAATCAACATGGTGAAGGCCGTCATCAGGAAACGCCCTCCATTCATGGGTGTTGATGGTGAGTTTGGCTTTCGGGAATCAGGGAACAGGCGATGGCGTGGATGGGCGTGGGGGGGGGGGCAGGCTTTGGGCGTTTCTGGCCGGTGGTTTCGACCAGGGCCCCAAGTTCCAGTTCGCGGGCCAACCCGCTGTCCTTGCCCGGAAGCTCACGCAAACTTCTGGAGATACGTCTCCCATTGCGGTAAGATAACCACCGCAGACGGGGACTCCCGGAATCTCCAGCCGAGAGGACAATGACATGGATGTGTTCGAATTTCGCGACAAGTTGGTCGAGGACTATCGCCGCTTCTCCACCAGCTTTACCAAGATCCTTTCCGATGACATTCGCACCTTTGTCGAACAGACCTACGATGCCGGGCGGTTTTGGCCTTCCCCGCTCCTGCAGTTGAATCCGAACTTCGTGCGGGCCGGTTCGGTTGAGGACCTCGTTGCCAAGGGGCGTCTGCACCCCCAGTGCAATGCCATTTTCCGGCGCGACAAGGATGTTGTCCCAGGCGGGAAGACCCTGTTCCTTCACAAGCACCAGGAAGAGGCGGTTGCCATCGCATCCCGTGGGGAAAGCTACGTTCTGACGACGGGGACCGGGTCGGGAAAATCGATGAGCTACTTTCTCCCGATCGTTGACTATGTCCTCCGCAACAAAACCAGGCCGGGCGGCAAGAAGCAGATCACCGCCATCGTCATCTACCCCATGAACGCCCTGTGCAACAGCCAGCGTGAAGAGCTCGATCGTTTCCTCGGCAAGGACGGTCCGGTCTCCTTCGCCCGCTACACCGGGCAGGAAAAGGACGAAGACCGGGAACGCCTGGCCGACAACCCTCCCGACATCCTGCTCACCAACTACATGATGCTCGAACTCATCCTGACCCGCCAACAACGTCCCGATACCGAAGTGGTCAAGGCGGCCCAGGGCCTCAGGTTTCTAGTTCTCGACGACTGCATACCTATCGCGGTCGTCAGGGTGCCGACGTCGCCATGCTCGTCCGGCGCGTTCGTGAAGCCTTGAACCCAGACCTCCTCTGCGTGGGCACCTCGGCAACCATGGTCAGCGAGGGTGATGCCGCGGCGAGACGTCAGGTCGTGGCCAAGGTCGCCAGTCTCCTGTTCGGTGCCACGGTGAAGGCCGAGAACGTCGTCACGGAAACCCTCCAGCGGGTAACCCCCGACACCACCGCGATTGATGGCCCGACTCTCTCCGCGGCCATCCAGGCAGGGATTCCCGCCAACCCCACCTTCGAACAGCTGAAAGCCCACCCGGTATCCGCCTGGATCGAGCTCGAACTCGGCCTCCAGATGGAGGAAGGGAAATGGGTTCGCCGAGCCCCGTGCACCATCGAGGGGGCCGCTTCCCAACTGGCCGGCATCACCGGCCAGCCCCTGGACGTTTGCCGGAAATTCCTGGTCGACTTCCTCATGCTCTGCTACCAAACCCGCGATGCGGATGGCAGAAGCCTCTTTGCCTTTCGGCTTCACCAGTTTTTCTCGGGGGCAGGCACGGTCTTTTCCACGCTCGATCCCCCCGGGTCCCGGTTCTTGACCGTCGACGGCCAGCAGTTCAAGCCCGGTGACCGGGAGAAGAGCCTTTTCGGCCTGTGCTTTTGCCGCGAGTGCGGGCAGGAATACATCCCGGTCTGGGCTTCATTGGAAGACAGGAAGCCGATCAGCCTCTCTCCGCGGGAGCTTGGCGAGAAGTATCGGGAAGATGTCGATGACGACAAGCAAACCACGTTCGGCTTTTTCATGCCCGATCCGGACGGCCGCTTCGATGACTCCGAGCCCGAAGCGGTCTTCCCCGAAGAATGGCTGGAAATGGGTCGCAGTGGGATGAAGGTCAAGAGCGGTCATCGCAAATACCTGCCGGTGAAGATCCAGGTCGCCCCCGACGGAACCGTTTCTGCGAACGGCCTTCCCGGGTGGTTCATCCCGAAAGGGTTCAAGTTCTGCCTGAACCCCCAGTGCCGCATGGACTACGATCCCACCTCCCGAAGCGACCATTCCAAACTCTCAACCCTCAACAACGAAGGCCGCAGTTCGGCCACGACGATGCTCACCCTGTCCGCGCTCCGCTATCTCCTGGAAGAAGCGGAGGGCCTGGATGAAAAGGCCAAAAAGCTCTTGGGGTTCACCGACAACCGCCAGGATGCTTCTCTCCAGGCTGGTCACTTCAACGATTTCCTGCAGATCCTCCTTCTCCGCAGTGCTCTTCTCGCCGCCATTGAAGACGCACCTGAGCAAACCCTCCGCGATGACACCCTTACCCAGCAGGTGTTCGGTCATCTCCACCTTGCCCCGGCCGATTTCCTGGCCAACCCCGAAGCCCGCGGCAACCGACTGGAACAAACCCGGAAAACCCTTCGTGACATGCTTGGCTACCGTCTCTATTTCGACCTGCGCCGCGGCTGGCGCATCATGAACCCCAACCTCGAACAGATCGGCCTGCTGGCGATCCGGTATCAGGGTCTCGAGGAATGCGCCGCTGACCAGGACTCCTGGAAGGACACCCATCCCCTGCTGGCGGGTGCCACCCCCTCCGTTCGCGCCGAAATCTGCCGCAACCTTCTCGATCACATGCGCCGCGGACTCTGCATCAAGAGCATCTATCTCGATCCGCACCATCAGGAGCAGATCCGGAACCGATCCTTCACCGACCTCAAGGAACCCTGGGGGCTGGCCCAGGATGAACGCATGTTCGCCTCCGCGATCATGGTTCCCACGTCTGCTCCACCGCAGGGGCGCGACCGGATTCCCATCCTGTATGTGTCGAACCGCTCGCGATTCGGGAAATTCCTGAAACTGCGATCGACCTGGGGGGAAAACCAGGCCCCCTGGCCGAACAAATTCGACGAGAAGATTTTCACCCCGATCGTGGAGGGGCTCCTCCGCACCATGGTCAATCACGGCCTGGTCCAGTCGTGCGAACTGGACGGCCGCACCGGGTATCAGGTCGACTCCGGCATCATGGAATGGACGCTGGGGAACCCCTCGGCGGCGACGGAAGCGTCCGGCGGGAAGTCCAACCTGTTTTTCCGCAATCTGTATCAGAATGTGGCCGGCGCCTTGTCCGACCAGCACCAGGTGTTCCACCACTTGAGAGCCCGGGAGCATACCGCCCAGGTCGATGCCGACGAGCGGCAGACGCGGGAGGCCGAGTTCAGGGAAGCTCTCCTCCCGCTGTTGTTCTGCTCTCCAACGATGGAGCTCGGGGTCGACATTGCCGCCCTCAACACGGTCTACATGCGCAACGTCCCCCCCACCCCCGCCAACTACGCCCAGCGCAGTGGCCGGGCCGGCCGCAGTGGACAACCCGCCCTGGTCATCACCTACTGCGCCAATCGTTCCCCCCACGACCAGTATTTCTTTGCCGATCCGGCCCGCATGGTGGCGGGAAGCGTCAATCCCCCCGCTCTCGATCTGGCCAACGAAGACCTGATCAAGAGCCATCTCCACTCCGTCTGGCTGGCTCAAACGGGGCAGAAGCTCCCCGCCTCGATCCGGGAGGTCCTCGATGTCGAGAAGGAGAGCGAGCTCCCGGTTCGCTCCGATCTCCAGCAGTCCATGGACACACCGAAATGTCGCCAGGCCTCCATCGAACGGGGAAAACGGATTCTCGACATGCTCCAGGACCAGCTGACCGGAGACCTCGCGGCCTGGTATTCCCCCGACTGGCTGGACCGGACGATCAACCAGGCGTTCCTTCTGTTCGGAACGGCGTTCGACCGGTGGCGGGGCATGTATCAGGCCACCCGCCAGCAGATGAACCGGACCCACGCCATCACGATGAATTCCACCGCCACCGACAAGGAGCGCCGGGAAGCGAAACAGCGGTATGACGAGGCCCATACCCAGATGGACCTCCTGCTCCAGGCCAAACCCGATCTCAATTCCGATTTCTACACGTATCGCTATCTGGCCAGCCAGGGCTTCCTCCCGGGCTACAACTTCCCCCGCCTGCCGCTCCTGGCCTATATCCCCGGCCGCCGCGAGAAGGTCGGACGGGATACCTTCCTGTCCCGCCCCCGCTTTCTGGGGCTGGCCGAGTTCGGCCCCCAGTCTCTGGTCTACCACGAGGGAAGCCGGTATCGGGTGGTGAAGGCGTCGCTGGCGGCACGTGATCTCGAAACCGTAGCCACCGGAGCCGCCCTCCCGACACGAACCGCCCGGCTTTGCCCCCAATGCGGATATGGCCACTTCGGCCAACAGCAGGAGGCCGAGACCTGCATCCATTGCCACAGCGGCCTCGAGGGAGGGTTGTTCCTCACCTCCCTGTATCGCATCGACCAGGTGGGAACGCGGCGCGCCGACCGCATCACCTCCGACGAGGAAGAACGCCAGCGCCTTGGGTATGACCTGCAGACCACCATTCAGTTCCCCCTCGAAAATGGAAAACCCCGCATCACGACGGCCAAATACTCGGATGCCGCCGGGGATCTCCTCGAAGCCAGGTTCAGTTCCGCCGCCACGGTCTGGCAAATCAACCTTGGCTGGCGCAACCGGACCAACAAGAGCATTCTCGGCTTCAACATCGACGTCACCAACGGCCTGTGGTGCCGGGACTCCCAGTCGCCCATCGAAGACGAGGTCGAGGTGGAGGAAGGCCGGACGGTCCAGCGCATCACCCCCTTCGTCGAAGACCGCCGGAACATTTTGCTGATGACCCCGATGGCGCCGCTCGAGCCCAGGGTCATGGCCACCTTCGAGTATGCCCTCAAACGCGGCATCGAGTCGGTCTTCCAGTTGGAAGAAAGCGAGCTGGCGGCCCAGCCGATGCCGACCTTGGCCCTGCGGAAATCCCTCCTCTTCTTCGAGTCCGCGGAAGGAGGAGCGGGGGTGCTCTCCCGACTTACCACCGATCTTCCACTGCTCTCCCAGGTCGCCCGCCGGGGTCTGGAAATCTGCCATTTCCGGTCGAAAACCGGAACGTTTTCCGGCCCTGCCGATCTCGAAGACACCCGCCAGGCATGTGAAGCCGGGTGTTACAAATGCCTGCTCAGTTACTCAAACCAGCCCGAACACGGGGAGATCGACCGGCGAAATCCGGAGTTCCTGGCCTTCATGTGCCGCCTGGCCAACGCCCAAGGGCAGAAGGCATCTGGGGGGCTTTCCTCTGATGAGCTGTTCGGGCACCTTCTGGAAAAATGCGACAGCGGTCTCGAGAAAGACTGGTTGAAAGCCGTCCGGGATGCTGGCCTCCACCTGCCCGACGATGCCCAGAGACTCCTGCCGAATTACTCGACCCGGCCTGATTTTCTCTATACGGAAAAGCAGGTGTTGATCTTCATCGATGGTCCTCACCACGAGGCTGACGCCAAGAAGAAACTCGACGAGGCCCAAACCACCCGGTTGAAAGCCGCCGGGTTCGAGGTCATCCGCTTCCCGAAAGAGAAAGCCGCCTGGCCGGCCATCTTCCAGGCCTATCCCGACATCTTCGGCAAAGGAACACGGTCATGAACCCCACCACGAGTTTCCAGCCCGGCAGTCTCGTTCATCTGCGCGGCCGCGAGTGGATCGTCCTCCCCGAGAGCCGCGATCAGGTTCTGCATCTGCGGCCGTTGGGCGGCGCCGACGAAGACGCCACCATGGTGTATCTGCCCCTGGAAGAACAACCGCCGCGTCCCGCGAGTTTTGCCCCGCCCGACCCGAAAGCCGGCGGATCACAAGCCTCGGGCCTGCTTCTGCGGGAAGCCCTTCGCCTGAAACTGCGGGCGGGAGCTGGGCCGTTCCGGAGCTTCGGGCACCTCGCCTTCGAGCCCCGTGCCTATCAGCTGGTTCCTCTGCTGATGGCTCTCAAGCTCGACCCCGTGCGCCTGCTGATCGCCGATGGCGTCGGAATCGGCAAAACCATCGAGGCGGGCCTGATCGCCCGCGAACTGCTCGATCGCGGCGAGATTTCCCGGTTTTCCGTCATCTGCCCGCCGCACCTGTGCGAGCAGTGGCAGAAAGAACTGGCCGTGAAGTTCAACCTTTCCGGCGAGGTCGTCCGCACCGGGACGGCCGGTCGTCTCGAGCGCGGCTTGCCCGCGGGCACGTCGATCTTCGACGTTCACCCCTATACGATCGTGTCCCTCGATTACATCAAGTCTGATCGCCGCCGGGACGAATTCCTGCGGGCCTGCCCCGAGTTTGTCATCGTCGAGGAGGCCCACACCTGCGTGCAGGCCGGAACCGACACCCGCCACCAGCGGTTCAAGCTTCTGAAGGGGCTGGCCGAAAACCCCAGACGCCACATGGTCTTCCTGACCGCGACCCCCCACAGCGGTCACGATACGGCTTTCGACAACCTCCTGGCCCTTCTCAATCCGCTTTTTTCCGGTCTGAGCGAAATGGGCGAGGCCAGGCGGCGAGACCTCCGCGACCAGCTCGCCGCGCACCTCGTCCAGCGCCAGCGGCCCGACATTGAGGAGTGGCGCGATGCCACCGTGTTCCCCGATCGCCAGATCAAGGAAACGACCTACTCCCTCACCGGCGATTGGGGCCGCTTGTTCGATGACGTGGTCGGGTACGCGCGGGGAATGGTGAAAGCGGCCGAAGGGAAGGGGCACCTCCAGCAACGCATGGGCTGGTGGGCCGCTCTTGCCCTCCTCCGCTGTATCAGTTCCAGCCCCGCCGCGGCCGCCCTCGCCCTCCGCACCCGGTTGCGGGCCGTGGCCGGTCTGTCCGAAGACAAGCAGGCCGCCGAGATCGACCGCCAGGGAACCGAAACCGTGTTCGACGGCGAAGACCTCGACCTGCTGACCGCCGACGAGAGCGTCCCCGCGGGCGTCCCGGAGACCATCCTCGAATCGTCCCCCGAGGGCCGCGAACTGCTCGCTCTGGTCGACCGGGCTGATCGGCTCCGGGGTCCCGCCGATGATCCCAAACTGGCCGAAGTCATTCGCCAGACCAAAGCCCTGGTCAAGGAGGGGTTCAACCCCGTCATTTTCTGCCGCTACATCGCCACGGCCCACTACGTCGCCGATAACCTGGCACGGGAAATCGGCAACGACCACCTGAAGGTCGA
>CAZKPI010000063.1:6269-13843 GCA_964554555.1 uncultured bacterium | reverse complement strand
TCTGCACATCGGGGACGCCCTCGAGGGTGACGACTTTGCCGGTCGGCGACAGCACCACCAGCGCGGGGATGCTCGGCACCTTGAACCGCTCCTTGAGCGCCTCGGCGGCGGGGGTCTTGTACCCGGCCGTGAACCATGGCATCTTGGCCGAGGTCATGTAGGTCCACATCTCCGGTTCCGACTTGTCGTAGCTGATCAGGACCACCTCGAACTCGGCCTGGTTCAGGTTGCGGAAGGTGACCAGCCGCGGCGAGAAGCGGCGGCAGTCGGGGCACCAGTGACCCGAGAAATACAGCCCGACCAGCTTGCCGTCGAGCACCTTCGTCTCGACCTTCTCGCCCTTGGCGTTCATCAGGCCGGCGGGGAACATGTCGTCCCAGACCGTGCCCGCGGCGACGACCGCCGGCCCTGCGAGCATCAGCACTCCGAAAAGGATGAGACAGGCGACTCGACGCATGGGTTTCCTCCTGGATGAAATCAATGGCCCTGCCGGAATGATACTACAACGGGGCCTTCGCGCCAAGGTGCCGTGCGGGATGGCGCGGGACCTCCCGGAGCAGGGAACGGGAACTCCCGCCGCGGGGCAGCCGCTTCCCCTGTTCCCAAGGTCAGTTGGCGTGGTCGATGACCTCCGCCACCCGCCGGTCGCGGACGAGGACGGTCCGGAAGGGGCGCATGGTGCGCCCGTCGATCAGCCGGATCTCCTTCTCGGAACGGTCGGCGTTGGCGCGGGGAACCTCGTACAGCGGCTGACGGGCGAGGTAGACGGCCGCGTCGAGGGCCAGCGGGTCGGCGAAATCGCGGCGGAAGATCGCCAGCAGGTTCGCCCCGACCCGGGCCGACCGGAAGATGACCCCCATCTCGCGCGAATACAGCAGACCCGACTTGCTGATGTTGTTCGACCCGACGAAGACCAGGTCGCCGTCGACCACCATCGACTTGGAATGCATCATGCCGCGGTTGAAGATCCTGCCGTAGGGGGCCAGCGACCAGACCTTGGCGGTCACCCCAGCCTCCGCCAGCGCCCGGATCGCCTGCCGGGCAGGCTCATACAGCGGGTTGGGGTCCGAAAAACTCCGTTCCTCGATCAGCAGGGAGACCGACACCCCGCGCCGCGCCGCCGCCAGCAGTTCGTCGTGGATGCCTCCGAAGGCGCTGTAATAGTCGATTTCGTAGACGATCTCCCGCTTCGCCTGCCGGATCAGGGCGACCAGGGCCGGCTGGAGATTGGGCACCGCCGGATGGTTCAGCCTGGCCGGAGCCGGCTCGACCACCAGGAAAGACAGCGGACCGGTGCGGGGCAGGGTCGGGATGTCGCTCAGGTGGGGCTCGCCGGCGGCGGCCTGGGTCCAGTCCCGCAGGAACAGGGCGCGCATGGTCGCGGCCACGGCCGGATCGTCGATCACCACGTTGGTTTCGCGGTTCTCGTGCAGGCCCATGTAGCTGTAGTTCACCCCGCCGAACGTCGAATAGCGGCGGTCGACCAGGATGGTCTTGGTATGGACCGAGCCGTAGAGGAAGCTGTCCTTCTTCAGGTCGAGGAAGCGAACCTCGACGGTGGGCCAGGAGGCGAGTTCGGCCGCGTAAGCGGCATCCTTGTACGGCAGTTCGGCCAGGATGATGCGGATCGCCACGCCGCGGCGGGCGGCCGCGTCGAGGGCCCGCACGAAGGCGGCCGACAGATCCTTCTGGATGTAATAGGCCTCGAACAGGATCTCCTCCTGGGCCTGGCCGATCAGCTCGACCATCGCCTTCTCCGAGGTGAGGTGATCGGGGGTGACCAGCTCGGGCGGCTCGGTGACGAACAGCCGGATGCGGTTCCCGTCCTGGTCCGTCAATCGCGTCAGGGCGGTCTCGTCAAACCCTGACAGCGCCAGGGCGGCACCGCCCGCCATCACCATCAGTGCCATCGCCAGGATCATCCACCGGTTCATCGTCCTGCTCCTTCCCGTTCCCCTGCCTGGCGGATCCCTGGCCGGCGGTTCTTCCCCCGGCCGGGCCTCCAGGCTGTCGACAGGCCATTGTAGCACAGCTCTGGCGGGGTACCACGCGCGGTTCCGACCATCAGGGTGGGCCGCCAGGGGAGGGGCGGCACAGAATCCGTTAACAAACCCCCGCCATCGGCCGATGGAGGGGCGTATCCGCGGAATGCCCCCATTCCCGGCTCATTTCCAGACATGGAGGTGGAAACGATGTATCTGGTCGCCCTGTCCGTCCTGGTCATCTTCTTCCTCACCCTCGTGGCCGAACCCGAGAAGTGGCCGGACAAGATCGCCGCGTTTCTGAGGGAACATCACCTGCACCATGGCTGAACGTCTGACCATCGCCGAGGTGGGCCGCCTGACCGGGCTCGCCTCCCACACCATCCGGTTCTACGAACACCAGTTTCCCAAGACCCTCGACATCGAGCGGACCCCGGGCGGCCACCGCCAGTACCGGGCCCGCCACGTCGAAGCCCTCCATCAGATCGTCCACCTGGTCAAGCACGAGAAACTGAGCATCCGGGAAGCCCAGGCCCGGCTCGGGGAAGAGATCCCTGCCTCTTCCCGGGGCGCGGCCCGGACCGACACCCCCGCCGTGGAAGCCCTCCAGCAGTCCCTGACCATGGTCCTGGGCAAGCTCGAGGAACTCTGCTGTCGGAACGCCCGCCTCGACGCCCTGGTGGAGAACCTCCTCCAGCAGGCCGCCGCCCCCGGGCGCGACGCCCTCCTGGCCGAGATCGCCCGCTACCGCGAGGAGAACCGCCGGGCCGTGCGGATCTACGAGGAGTTCCTCCAGCGGAACAGCCGGCTCGCCGAGCCCCTGCCCACCACCTGAGCGCGACGGTCGCCCCATGCATATCGATGTCGCGTTCACCCCCGCCGAGGTCCAGAACATCGCCAGCAAGGTCTGCCTGGTGGTCGATGTCATCCGCGCCACCTCGACCCTGGCCGTCATCGCCTCCCGGCGGCCCGGGCGCCTGTTGATCACCCCCACCGTCCAGAAGGCCGTCAAGTTCGCCTCGCAGCAGCCGGTCCACCCGGTGCTGTGCGGCGAACGGGGCGGCCTTGCGCCCGACGGCTTCGATTACGGCAACAGCCCCCGCGAGTTCCTCGACGCCGACCTCGAAGGCAAGACCGTCATCTTCACCTCGAGCAACGGGGCCCGCGCCATCGCCGACGTCCACCTCGCCCCGCACGTCTTCCTCGCTTCCTTCCTGAACGGGGCCGCCGCCGTCGAGGCCGCCCTCACCCGCGCCTACTGCGACCACCTCGACGTGCTGGTGGTCTGCGCGGGCCGCGACGAGAAGTTCGCCATCGACGACGCCTACTGCGCGGGGTACCTGATCTCCCTTCTGCTCGGCCACATCCCCGCTGACAAGCCGTTCACGCTCGGCGAGGGGGGGCAGGCCGCTCTCGCCCTCGTCGGCTACTTCCGCGATGCGGAAAAGCTGTTCCGCGAGTCGGGCGCCGGCAAGGCGGTCATCGCCATCAAACTGGAAGAGGACATCCCCTTCCTTCTGCAGAAGGATCTCATTCAGGCAGTACCCACCCTGATCCTGCGCGACCGGGAACCCCCGGATCACGGATTCAGTCTCCTGCTCTGACCGCCGGCTGGTACCGGGACCGGCGCTCCTCATGCCCGGGTCCGGGCCCTGATCCGCGGCCATCCCCGCCTCGCCGGCGGGCCGGGCGCCGGTCTGTGGGGCGGCACCCCGTTCTCCGGCCAGGCCAGGTCAGGCCGGACTGGCGGGGCCCGTCCCCCCCTTCCGCGACTTCTCCATCAGCAGGATCATCTCCTTGGGCACGCCGATGCGGTCGACGGCGTCGAGGATGGCCTCGTCCATCAGGGCATCGCCGGAGCCCAGCATCCGGATCAGCGGCAGAAGGGCCTTCTTGTCGCCGGTCTTGCCGAGGGCCTTGATGGCCTGCATCTTCACCTCGCGGTCGGGGTCGTGGAGCGAGGAGATCAGGGTGTCGAGCGTCTTCTGGATGGCCTGGAAGATGTTGACGAAGATGGCCTTGTTCTCGTCGCGCAGGGCGTCGATCAGCATCTCCATGCTCTTGACCGTGCCCAGCTCGCCGAGGGCGAAGATGGCGCTGGCCCGCATCAGGGTGCGGGGGTTCTCGAGCATCTGGGCCAGGGTGTCGATCACATCATACTGCCCGCTGCGCCAGAGCGAGATGGCGGCGTTGGCCTTGACGCGGTTGTTCATGTCGTTGAGCAGGGGCCGCACCAGCGTCACCAGGTTGGGGGCCTGACTGCTCAGCAGGGCTTCGATGGTGTTGGCGCGGATACGGGCGTCGGCGCTGGCGAGCAGGCCGGCCAGGACCTCCTCGTCGGTCGGGTCGCACAGCGAGCCCAGGATCTGCACCAGGGTGGCGATCACGCGGTCGTCGGTCTCGGCCTTCAGCGCCCGGATGACGCCCGCCTTGAGGTTGAGCTTGCGCACCGGGTCGATGAGCAGGCGCGACAGCCGCGACAGGGCCTTGGCGGCGGTCAGCCGCGTGCCGGGCTCGGGCACGGCGAGCAGGTTCAACAGCGGGGAGACCGCCTCGGGATTGTTACTGCGGCCGAGCACGTCGATACAGCTGTCGCGGCGTCCCGCATCGGTCGACGACAGGTGTTCCAGCAGTTCCTCGATGCCCTTGATCTTCACCACCTCGAAGACGGCCACCGGTTCCTTGCGCCCCTTCAGCGTGGTGGGCGGCTGTTCGGCGAAATCGACCATGCCGCTCAGCAGGCGCTGGGTCGTCTCGCCGACCATGATCCGGGTGTGGACCCCTTTCTTCGACAGCTTCTCGAGGCGCGAGGCGACGTTCACGGTGTCGCCGATGACCGTGTATTCCATGCGCTCCTTCGAGCCGATGTTGCCCGACACCACCCGGCCGGAGTTGATGCCGATGCCGGCCGTGATGGGGACCTTCTCGTAGCGGTAGCGACTGCGGTTCAGCTCGACCAGGTTCTCCTGGATCTCGAGAGCGCAGAAAACCGCGTTCTTGGCGCTGTTCTCGAACTCGGCGGCATGGAAGACGGCCATCGCGCAGTCGCCCATGAACTTGTCGAGGATGCCCTGGTGCCGGATGATGGCCGCCACGACGACGGCGAAATACTCGTTCAGCATCGAGACCACCTCGTGCGGCGTGAAATTCTCGGAGGTGGTGGTGAAATCGCAGATGTCGACGAACATGACGGTCAGCTCGCGGGTCTCGCCCCCGAGATACAGCTTCTCTCCTGTCGATTTCTGCACCTCGAGCCAGGCCGAGTGCGACAGATACTTGCGCGCCTTCTCGATGCGCTTCAGACCGAGGACCATCTCGTTGAACGTTCGGGCCAGACTGCCCAGCTCGTCACGCGAGGTGATGCTGGCCTCGACGTCGAGGTTGCCCTGCGCCACGAGTTGCGCCGTGCTTTCCAGGTGCTCGATGGGACGGGTGATGAACCGGCTCAGCACCAGCGACCCGACCGAGCCGAGCACAAGGAAGATGCCCAGCAGGAGTACGTAGAATCGCTGGAGGGCCGCCATCTCCCGGTCGAACCGCGCCAGCGAAAACTCGGCGTCGAGGTAGCCGACCACCCCGTCGGGCCCCGTGATCTCCTGGCGGCGCTCGGGCCGCCAGAGGGAACTGCCCTGCTCGAGCAGGGGGCGGTTGACCGCGGCCGCCACCTCGGTCTCGCGGCCGGTTCCCTCCTCGACCTTGCTGATCGAGATGCGGGCGATGTCACTGCCTTCGACCCCGGTCAGGCCCTGGAGGGCATGGCGCAGACGCGAGAAGTCGCCCTCCTTGAGCGCCTGCACGGTCAGGATGCCGAGCACCCGGGTCAGGGTGTCGGCCCGGCTGGCCAGTTCCCGGCGCACCCTCTGCCGTTCGGTCCAGACCTGGGTGATGGTGGCGGCCGAGACGAGCAGGACGGTCAGGCCGACGACGAGCACCCCGATCTTGGTGCGGATCCTCCAGGGAACCGGGTCAAACCACATGCGCCATCCCTTCCCTCACCGGTTCCCTTCCCGGTCGAGCTCATACTCCAGCATCTTGCGGACCCCGTCGTAATCGCTGTCGACGACCTCGATGTAGCCCGTCAGGTTACTGCCCAGCACCTTCAGGACCTCCATCCCGTCGGTCGAGCTCGCCAGGCCGCGGAAGGCGGCGACGAAGGAGGCGACCAGGGCCGGGTCGAGGTCGTCGCGGGCCGCCAGGGGCGAGTTGTAGATGCGGTCGGTCAGGGCGATCACCTGCAGTTGGGCCGCCTTCTCGGGCTCGGCCTTGAACGCTTCGCGGTGGGCCCCGTCGTAGCAGGCCCCGGCGTCGTATTGCCGCAGGTAGACGTTGAGGACGACGTTGTCGTGGCCCTTGACGAAGCCGGGGGTGAAATCGCGGCCGGGGACCAGACCGTGTTCGCGCAGAAGGACCATCGGGTACAGATACCCCGAGGTCGACCCCTTGTCGCAGAAGCAGATCCTCTTGCCCGCCAGGGCCGACAGGGTGGCGATGCCGCTGTCGATGCGGGTGATGATCGAGCCCTGGTAGAAGGGCGCGCGCGACACCGGCGCCAGGATCGCGCGGTAGCCGGCCGGCTGTCCCTTCACGTAGCCGAGACTGCCGGGCATGACGAAATCGTATTCGCGCTTTTGCATGCCCTTGACGATGGAGTCGTAGTCGGGTTCGAACTTGAACCGGACCGCCGCTCCGATCCTGTCTTCGAGATACCGGCAGAGAGGTACGTAGCGGCTCGACTTGTCGAGCACGTTCTCGGAAGGGATATTGCCGATGATCAGGACCCGGCCTTGCCCCGCGGCCGGTGGGAGAGCCGGCGGGGCAGGGAACGCGCCTGCCGTCCACGCGGCGGCGGCGGCGACGAGGCAGAGAACCAGCAGTGCCCGGACCGGCCGCCGGGGGCGGCGGCCCCGGCCCCCTGGCCCGCCGTCTGCGGCCGCGCCCTGGAATTGGCGGATGATCATCTGGCCCTCCCTTTCCCGGATTCTGCCAACACCTTACCACAAGATGACGCCGCCCTTCCGAACCCGGAACAGGGCGTCATCATTTCCTCGGGCGCACGTGGCGGGCCAGGAACCCGTCGATGGGGGCAAGGTGGAACGGCCAGCCTTCCTGCCCCTTCTTGAATCCCTGGTACAGGACGTAGTGCTGGGTCTGGCCGCCGCTTCTCAGGCGGACGAGCGCCTGGCCGCCGATCGAGTCGAATCCCTCCCGGCGGGGGGAGAGCAGAACCAGGGGCCGGGACGGCTTCCGGAACCAGGGGTTGTCGGCGGTGATGAGCATGATCCGCTGGTCGACGTCGCTGGGGCGCGAGGAGAAGATCAGGCAGTAGCGCCCGTTGTAGAGGAAGGCGCTGGGGGCCTCGGCCACCCCGCGGTCGCCGAGGAAGCGGTTCCAGCCGTCGTAGACCGGGCGGTCGATCCCGTCGGTGGTGGTGTAGCCGGTCATCTTCTGCACCCGGATGAACTCCTCGTGCGGGCGCACCTTCTCGATACCCTGGGTGACCACGACGTAGTAGCAGTAGAGGTCGCCGCCGAACCGGACGATCTCCTGGTCGATGACGCCGAAGTGCGGCGAGCCGCCGAAATCGGCCTGCCC
>CAZKPI010000063.1:0-6236 GCA_964554555.1 uncultured bacterium | reverse complement strand
CGTTCGCCGGTGAACCGCAGGGACAGGGTGCCCCGCCCGAGGTCGCCCGCACCCGCCGGCAGGTCGGCATCGGCCACGTAAAGGCGGAAGGAATCCCATTCGATGCCCCAGGGGTTCTCTGCGCCCGGCCGCGGGGCGCCGTGGACGAGGCCCTTGGCGTAGTAGAGGTGGAGCGTCCGGCCGTCGACGGCCACGGAGGGGGCCCACCGGACGGCCGCGGGAGACTCCCCGGGCACGTCGATCTCGATCCCGATGATGGGCGAGACGGGCTGGACGGCGAGCGGGGTGACCGAGGTCCGGCGATAGCGGCGGGCCGCCAGCCGCTTCGCCGCCAGGTCGCCGTAGAAGACCACGAAATCGTCATCGCCGACCTCGAGCACGAACGGGTCCTTGGCGGCGGACCCCTGCCGGTCGACGAACACCCCCGTCGGGTGCGCCTGCCACAGGCCGGCGAGCCGCGCCAACGGGGAGGTGCCGGTGGCCGGCCGCCCGGCGTCGTCAGAGCGGTGTTGGAAGAGGGCTTCCCACGGGCCGCCCAGGGCCGGGCCGGGGAGGAGGCAGGCGATGGCCAGGGCGGCCAGAGTCAGGACTACGGGTTGGATGGGGGATCGGGGCATGGCAACCTCCTTGTCGATGTAGCGGTCGTCACCGGATGTCTTCCCCTTCCCCGCCTTCCGGTTTCACGAAAGATGGTGCCGCCCTTTCCGGTCAGCTCCGGAACAGGCCGACCAGGACATCGACCAGGACTTCCTTCAGGAAGAACAGCCCGGCGGGGATGGCGAACACGCTCATCACGGTGGCCAGGGTCTCGAACCGGAACGGCCATTCGGGCAGGTTTTCGATCTCGGCGATGATCTGGCGCGAGGCCAGATACTGCTGGGCCAGCGGGCAGTCCGGCCGGCGCAGGAACTCGCGCTCGGTGGCCAGGAAGCGGCCGTAGAACAGTTCCCGGATCTCCCGTTTGCGGGCGACCAGGATGCGGTGCAGGCGCCACTGCGGGATGACCAGGTAGGCGAAGGGCAGGGCGAGGGCCGCCGCGCAGATGAGTTCCATGGTGATCACCTGCATCGGCCGCACGTGCAGTTCCCCGGCGAACATCTTCAGGTTGGTGAGCACCATGGCCAGAAACCCGAGGGACAGGACAGCCGCCCCGGCCGCCGCTCGGCCGTAGGCCTTGCCCATCTGCTCGAGCAGTTCCCAGGAGAACAGGTCGCGCTGGCGGGTTTCCAGTTCCTGGCTGACCTGGTTGATCAGCAGGCCAAAGGCGAGCAGATGCCAGACGGTGGCGGCCATGTAGCCGAGGCCGCAGGGGTGGAAGACCAACAGCAGGCGCATGAACCAGGTGCCGTAGAGGGTCGGCAGAACCTCCCAGGCGGAGGCGACCCGGAACAGGAAAAAGCAGACCCCGGCGATCACCCCGACGACGAGGGGCTCGCGGTCGATCTCGATGCGATGGACGAACCGGTTGTACAACTCGGTGATGCGGCCGTCGTCAGCCAGGAACCGCCGGATGGCGGTCTCCAGCGAGAGCCGGCGGGCCCGGATGAAGGCAGGGCCAAGGATGGCCGCCGGGAAGCCGATCCCCCACCAGATGTTCTTCCAGGCGATGACCTGCCGCGTGTAGCGGGACCCAACCATGACCGCCGCCCAGAAAACCACCACCACCCCCAGCAGTCCCTTCTCCCAGGTCTGGAGCCCGTGGAACCAGGGTTCCGGGGGAAGGTTGAGACGGTCGCCGCCGCCCTCGGGAACGGCCGCGCCCGGGGGGGACGGGGCCGGCGTCGGGATCGCCGCCGCGATGGGATCGCTCATGGCTTGCCCGGTTCAGCGCTGGTAGCGGATGGCCTTCCCGTTGCGGAAGGCGATGATCTGCGCCAGGATGGCGACCGCGATCTCCTCGGGGGTCTGGCCGCCCAGGTTGATGCCGATCGGTGCAAAGAGGCCCGCGATCCGGTCGGGGTCCGCCCCCTCCGCCAGCAGGGTCTTTTTCATCTCCTCGACCTTGCGCGCCGAACCGATCATGCCCACATACGCCGGCGGCAGTGCCGCCACGCGGCGCAGAACCTGCAGGTCGTGCGAATGGCCCGGGGTGACGATCACCACCGCGGTGCGGGCGTCGAGACCGACGGTATCCACGCTGGCCTCGTAGGGGCCGCAGATGACCCGGTCGACCTCGGGCAGGATCTTCGGGTCGGCGAACTCGGGCCGCTGATCGACCAGCGTGACGCGGAACCGGGCAATGGAGGCCAGCTTGGCCAGGACCCGGCCGATGTGGCCGCCGCCGAAAACGACCAGGCGCGGCCGGTCGACCATCAGCTCGAGGTAGACCTTCAGCCCGCCGCCGCAGATGGGTTCGGTGCCTCCCACCGGGTTGGCCATCGAGAAGGTCAGCAGTTTGGCGCCGCCCGTGTGGAACAGCTCCACCGCCGCCTGCCGGACCCGTTCCTCGTTGATGCCGCCGCCCACCGTGCCCTCGGTCGACCCGTCGTGGTAGATCAGCATCTTCTGGCCGACCTTGCCTGGACTACTGCCCTCGGTCTCGATCACCATGGCCAGGACGAAGGGGTCGCCGTCGTTGAAGGCTTCTTTCAGCTCGGTGAAGAACTCGGTGCTCATCTCGACATCATCTCCGGTGTGATGGTGTGGGGAGTGTAGCACAAGCGGGGAAGGGATGGGGAACGGTCGTGTCGCCGGGCCGCCACGGGCCAACGCCGGCTTGATCTCCGCATGGTCAGCCGGGACGCGCGGCCCGGGCGGCCCGCGAAGCGGGCGGGCGGCCTGCCGAACGCGGGGTGTTCGGCAGGCAGGTGACAGGGGTCCAGGGGCCGTGGCCCCTGGCGAGGTGGTCGGGAGGAGCAGAGCTCCTCCCGCTCCAACCGTGTTTCCCAGGTTGGCGTTTGCCCGGTCAGGCCACCCGGGAAACCGGCGTTCGCCGCCCATTCCAGGCATGGCATGGCATGGGTGATGGAGGGGATGAAAACTTGCCAGAGGGGGTGCTCTTCGCTAGGATGACCCCTGTCGGACCTGGCGGCGCCGGTGTCCGGCAGTCGATCAGGAGGATCATCCCCCATGGAACTGTCATCCTGCCCCCCATGCGTATCCCTGCCGGCTTCCCTCACCGCCGCCACGGGACGGGACGAACCCTTTCCCCCGGCCTTTCCCGCCTGGCGCACCCTTTTCCGCGACCGCGCGGCCGATGTCCGCGGGCGCGCTTCTTTGCCTCGCCGGTCCGCCCTTCTGCTCCTTCTGCTCCTGCTGTGCCTGGCGGCCCTGCCGGGTCTGGCCGGCGGGCGCGATCCTGCGACGGAGTCCCTTGGGAAACCCTTCACCGCCTGGCTCAGCGGCAACCCCGGAGACGCGCTCCGCAAGCCTCTGGGCGGGTTCCTGCTGGTCGGGGGAGGGGAGGACCCGGCGCCGGCTTTCCGCTGGTTCATCCAGCGGGCCGCGCTGGGGGACATCCTGGTCCTGCGGGCGGCCGGGGCCGACGGCTACAACTCCTGGCTGTGCGGCCTGGGCCCGGTCGACTCGGTCGAGACCATCCTCTGCCGCTCCCGCGCCGCGTCTTTTGACCCCTATGTGCGGCGCCGACTGCGCGAGGCGGAGGGCATCTTCCTCGCCGGCGGCGACCAATGGCAGTATGTCAGCTTCTGGCAGGATACCCCCGTGGCGCGGGAACTCCAGGCCGCGGCGGCGCGCGGGGCGGTCATCGGCGGCACCAGTGCGGGCCTGGCCGTTCTCGGGGAATTCGTCTTCACCGCCCGCCACGACACCATCACCACCCCCGAGGCGCTGGCCGACCCCGGGGACCGGCGGGTGTGCGTCGAACGGGGGCCATTCGGGTTCCCACGGCTGGCCAACGTGCTGACCGACACGCATTTTTCCCCCCGCGACCGCCTCGGCCGGCTGGTCGCCTTCCTGGCCCGCCTGCGGGCCGACGGTCTGGCGCCCGCCCCGCGCGGGTGCGGGGTTGACGAGGCCACCGCCGTTCTGCTGACGCCGGACGGCCGGGCCCAGGTGGTCGGGTCGGACAGCGTCTTCCTGGTCGAACTGGCCGGCCCGGCCCGTTGCCGCACCGGCTTGCCGCTGTGGGTGCCGGCGGTCGACGTGGTCAGACTGCCGTCCGGCCGCCGGTTCACCTGGGGCGCGCCCCTCGACCGGTGCGGCCCCGTTGAACACTTCGCGATCCGCTCGGGAAGAGTGATCCGGCAGTAACCAGGCCCGGTCCGGCCCGGGACAGGACGACGGACGGGGTCAGTCCTGGCCCCTTCCCCCCAGCATCCGCTCCACCGCGGCATGGCCCGCCTGGGCGGCCAGGCGGACCGGGGTGACGCCGTCGGGCCCGGGATCGAGCGGGTTCGCCCCTGCCTCGAGCAGAACCCGGACCGCCTCGGCCTTGCCGGTGTGGGCGGCCAGGGGGAGGGGGGTGGCCCGGGCCGGCCGGGGGAACCGCTGGTTGGTGGTCCAGGCCGCCTTGCGCAGTTCGGCATGGATCTCGAGGTCGCGCTTCACCGCTTCAGGCCGGTCGGCCAGAATGGCGCAATACAGGTGCTCGACCCAGGCGGCCGGCAGGTCGGGGCGCAGTCTGACCGCCTGGTCGAGGTGGTTCATCGCCTCGCCGAACCGTTCCAGCTGGATCAGATCGATGCCCAGGTCGAGATGGGCGGTGGCGTGTTCCGGGGCCAGCCGCAGGACGGTGCGGTAGGCGTCGAGGGCTTCCTCCAGCCGGCCCTGCTGGCTGAGGGTGACCCCCAGGTCGCGCCAGGCGAGATGGAAGTCCTCCTGCAGGGCGATGGCTTGACGCAGAACCTTTTCCGCCTCCTCCAGCCGGCCGAGGTTGCGGGCCGCGATGCCGAGGTTGTGGTGGAACCGCGGGTCGAACCCGTCCAGTTCCACCGCCCGCCGCAGGTGGCCGTGGGCCCGCTCGAACTCCCGCGTCTCGAGCAGAACACAGCCAAGGTTGTACTGGCACATGGCATCGCCCGGGGCCAGTTCGGCCGCCTTGGCGTAGGCGACGGCCGCCTCGGCCTTGCGCTTCATCCGGCTCAGCACCGTTCCCATCTCGAAATGGGCGTCGACATCGTCCGGGGCGAGGCGGATCGCCTTGCGATACAGGGTCAGGGCCTCTTCCAGGCGGCCCAGGTCACGCAGGGCGCGGGCCCACAGGCGGAAAGGCAGGCCCTGGTCCGGCAGGAGACCGGCGGCTTTCTCATAGACCCTCACGGCATCCGAGGCCCGTTCCTGCTGTTCCAGGATCTGGCCGGCCAGCAGGAGCAGGTTCGGCGCGTCGTGGTCCTCGGACAGCCCCTGCTGAAGGGTGGCCAGCGCCCCGTTCCAGTCGCGCTGGCGGATCTGGAGCTTCGCCATCCGCTCGATGATGAGGGCGGGCTGGGGGAACCCTTCCACCTGGTCCGGCTCGCCGGGACCGGCGGCCCCCTTCACGCTCACAAAGCCCCGGAACGGGGTGGTCTGGGCGAGCCGGGCCTGCAGGGCCTGCCGGAACGAGGCCAGGGCGTCGGCCTGGCGGTTGAGGGCTTCCAGGACGATGCCCAGGGTCCAGTGGGAGAAACTGCAGTCGGGGTCGAGCCGGACCGCCTCGCGCAGGGGGGGTTCCGCCTCGGTCCAGTTCTCCTGGCGGGCCAGGGCTTCGCCCAGGATCGCCAGACTCTGGGAATCGTCAGGCTTGCGCCGGAGCAGTTCCCGCAGTTGGGCGATGCCCTCGGGAAGGCGGTCCCGGGCGCACAGTTCCCAGGCCAGGCGGCGTCGGGGTTCGTAGGCTTCGGGGTCGCGTTCGGCCGCCTGGAAGAGGGCGGCGAGTTCCTGGTCACGGGAGTCCTGGGGTGTCATGGGGGCCTCCTTGGGGCGGACTGGCGTGGATGCATGCCCACCTTACGGACCCCGGCCCGGAAAGTCAACGGACCCGGGCCCGGTGCTTGCCGTCGCGAACCACCTCCGGACAACCCTGGCCAGGCCCCGTGGCCGTCGGCGGCGCTGAACCGCTTCCCTGGCGCAGGCGGGTGCCGGCCGGCCGCCCCGTGGCCATTCAGGGCCTGTCCCATCAGGGTTCCCGGGCATCCCCCGCCCTGCCGCTTGCCGCCAAAGGCGGCCCGGGCGAGAGCCGGAACGGGCCCTGCTACCTGGCGGGAGGCAGTCCGGCCCGGATCAGATCCAGGCTGTCGGAAGCGAGGGCGGTCTCCCGGGGATCCTCGTCCTCTCCGTCCTCGTCCACGAAGCGCTTG
>CAZKPI010000062.1:13049-13925 GCA_964554555.1 uncultured bacterium | reverse complement strand
TGGTCCATGCGAGGTGAACCATGCGAATCGTCGTGAGCGGCGGGGCCGGCTTCATCGGCTCCCACCTGGTCGACCGTCTGCTCGAGGAAGGCCACCGGGTGGTCGTCCTCGACAACTTCATCACCGGCTCCCGGGCCAATCTGGCCCAGCACGAGGGCAACGACCGCCTGTGCATCGTCGAGCACGACATCAGCAAACCCATCTACCTGGCCGAACGGATCGACCGGATCTACCATCTGGCCTCCCCGGCCAGCCCGGTGGACTACCAGAAACTGCCGATCCAGACCCTGAAGGTCGGCGCCCTGGGCACCCACAACATGCTGGGCATGGCCAAGGCGCACCAGGCGCGCATCCTGCTGGCCTCGACCTCCGAGGTCTACGGCGATCCCGAGGTCCATCCCCAGGTCGAATCCTACTGGGGCCACGTCAACCCCGTCGGGCCCCGCGGCTGTTACGACGAAGCCAAGCGGTTCGCGGAAGCGCTGATGGTGGCCTACCGCAACTTCCATCAGGTCGACATCCGGATCATCCGCATCTTCAACACCTACGGTCCCCGCATGCGGCTGAACGACGGCCGGGTGGTTCCGGCCTTCCTGTCCCAGGTCCTGCGGGGCGAGCCGCTGACCATCTTCGGGGACGGCTCCCAGACCCGCAGTTTCTGCTACGTTTCCGACCTGGTCGCAGGGATGATGGCCAACATGGAAAAGGGCGACCAGAACCCCGTCAACCTGGGCAACCCGGCCGAAATCACCATCCGGCAGTTCGCCGAGGAGTTCCGCAAACTGGCCGGCTCTGACCAGCCGCTGGTCGAAAAGCCCCTTCCCCAGGACGATCCGCGCCGGCGCCGGCCCGACATCACCCGCGCCCGCACCCTCC
>CAZKPI010000062.1:7798-13039 GCA_964554555.1 uncultured bacterium | reverse complement strand
AAAGTCGGACTGGCGGAGGGCCTGCAAAAGACCCTCGCCTGGGCCCGCGGGAGGGCGGCATGAACACGATTCATCCGGACATCGACCGGGTCCTGATCTCCAGCGAGGAGATTGCCCGCCGGATCGGCGAACTGGGCGCGCAGATCACCCGCGACTTCCAGGGGGAGGACCTGCTTCTCGTCTGCATCCTGAAGGGAGCCTTCCTGTTCATGGCCGACCTGGCGCGCGCCATCGACCTTCCCCTGCAGACCGGGTTCATCGCCGTCAGCAGTTACGGCCATTCCACCCAGAGTTCCGGGGTGGTACGGATCATGAAAGACCTCGACCAGGAGGTGGAAGGCCGCAACGTCCTGATCGTCGAGGACATCGTGGACACCGGCCTGACGCTGTCCTACATCGCGGGCTTGCTGGCCGGCCGCCATCCCAAGGCCCTCAAGCTCTGCACCCTGTCGAACAAGCCCCAGTGCCGCAAGAAGGAAGTGCCCATCGACTACTGCGGGTTCGTTCTGCCCGACGAGTTCGTGGTGGGGTATGGCCTGGACTTCCGGGACTTCTACCGGAACCTCCCCTACATCGGCGTCCTCAAGCCGCACTTGTACAAGGATGTCGCACCATGACCCACCGGTCCCCATGACCAGTCCCTCCCCTGGTTCTCCTTCCTCTGCCTTCCCCACCGGCCTGGCACCGACCGTCGAGCGGTTCGTCCTGGGACCGCTGGAGGTCAACACCTACCTCGTCTACGACGAAACCGGACGGGAAGGACTGCTCATCGATCCCGCCGACGAGGATGCGGGCCTGCTGACCCGGATCCGCCGCCTGGGTTTTCCCGCATGGCGGATTTTCCTGACGCACGGCCATGCCGACCACATCCTCGGCGTCACGTTCTTCCGCCAGAAACTCGGGGCACCGGTCATCATCGGGCGGGAAGACGCCCCCATGCTCGGGGACTCCCGATTGAACCTCTCAGACATGCTGGGCTTGGGATTTTCCACCGGGGCGGCCGAAACCCTGGCCGGCCACGGCGATCGTCTGACCGTCGGCCGCTTCACGGGTGAGATCATCGCTGTCCCGGGGCACACCCCCGGCGGGCTGGCCCTGCACTTTCCCGGCCAGGTGTTTTCCGGCGACACCCTGTTCGCGGGCGGCATCGGGCGCTCTGACTTTCCGGGCGGCGACGGGCCCCGGCTGGTGGCGATGATCCGGGAACGCCTGCTGGGCCTGGGGGACGCCAAGGTGTTCCCCGGGCACGGTCCTTCCACCACCCTCCGCACCGAAAAGGACACGAATCCCTTCCTCCAGGACTTCTCCCCCTTCTAGCAAGAGGATTCGTTGACAGCCTCCCCCCTGGATGCTACCATCGGGGCGATTTCCTTCCACATCACCACTGGGGATGAGCAATGGCCGTTTTTCCGGAAATGAGTCGGAACCGCCACGAACACCTGCAGTTCTTCCAGCATCGGGAGAGCGGTCTGCGCGGGGTGCTGGCCATCCATGACTCCTGCCTGGGGCCGGCCGTCGGCGGAGTCCGCTGTTGGAACTACCCGTCGGAAGACCTCCTGGTCCGCGATGCCCTTCGCCTGTCGGAGAGCGCCTCCCTGTCCGCCGCCCTGTTCGGCTGTGATGCGGGGGGGGGAAAGGCCATCATCTGGGCTGACCCCGCGGCCAAGAACGAGGTCATGCTGCGGGCCTTCGGCATCTTCCTGCAGTCCCTGGGCGGCCGGTTCATCGCCTCGCCGGAACTCGGCACCACCAGCCAGGACATGGACACCATCGGCAAGGAGACCCAGTTCGTCACCGGCCTGGTCAAGGGGCAAAACCCCGAGGGAGACGGCAGTTCGATCACCGCCCGCGGGGTCCTGCTGGGGATGAAGGCCGCCGCCAAAGCGGTGTTCGGGGGATCCTCCCTCGAGGGCCGGAAGGTGGCCGTCCAGGGGCTGGGCAAGGTCGGGTCGGCCCTGCTCGACCTGCTGGCCAAGGAAGGGGCGAAGCTGTACGTTTCCGACCTCTTCTTCGAGAAGGTCAAAACCGCCAAGGACCGCCACCCAGCGGTCGAGATGGTGCCCCCCTCCGACATCGTCGGACTGCCGGTCGATATCCTGGCCCCCTGCGCCCTGGGCGATGTTTTGACCCCCGAATCGATCGGACGGCTCCGCTGTCGGATCGTCGCCGGGGCGGCCACCAACCAGCTGGCCGGGGAGGAGACCGACGAGGCCCTGCGGAAGGCGGGCATCCTGTACATTCCCGATTTTCTGCTGAACGCGGGCGACCTCGTCATGGTCAACGCCGACATCTACGGAATCCCCGCCCAGACCTGCCAGCCCACCGTCGAGCGGGTCTACGGCCTGGTCGAGGACCTGCTGGCCCGGGCCCGGGCCTCCGGCCAGACCCCGCACCGGATCGCCAAAGGCTGGGCCCGCGACCGGATGACCCACATCCGGACCCTGAAAAAGTTGTACAAACCGGCACGCTGAGGTAACCGATGAGCCCCCACCGGATCCTGGTCGTCAACCCCGGCTCGACCTCCACCAAGCTTGGCCTGTTCGAGGACGAAAAGCCCCTGGCGGTCCAGAAGGTCGATCATCCGGCCTCGGAGCTCGAACGGTTTCCCCGGATTCTCGACCAGTATGCCTTGCGGCGGCAGGTCATGCTCGATTTCCTCAAGAACAACCAGGCGGCCCCCGCCCAGCTGTCGGCGGTGGTGGCCCGGGGAGGCCTGCTGAAGCCTATGCCCAGCGGCACCTACCGGGTCGACGCGAAAATGGTCGAGGACCTCTCGGCGGGCCGGTACGGGGAACACGCCAGCAACATCGGGGCCATCCTGGCCTACGGGTTCCAATGGGATTTCCAGATTCCGGCCTTCATCGTTGATCCGCCGGCGGTCGACGAGATGATCGACATCGCCCGCCTGTCGGGCCTGAAGGAGATCCCGCGCCGGTGCCTGTGGCACGCCCTGAACATCATGGCGGTCACCCGCCAGGTGTGCGCCCGCGAGGGATGGGATTTCCGGGCCGAGAACTTCGTCACCGCCCATCTGGGCGGGGGCATCTCGGTGGCGGCCCTCGACCACGGACGCTGTATTGATGTCAGCAACGGCCTGGAAGCCGGGCCCTACACCCCGGAGCGGGCGGGCACCCTTCCCTCCATCGAGCTGGCGAAGCTCTGCTATTCGGGCACCATCCCCGAAGCCACCATGATGCGGATGCTGGTGGGCCGGGGGGGGCTGGTGAACTACCTCGGCACGAGCAACGTGGTCGAGGTGGTCAAACGCATCGAGCAGGGCGACGACTACGCGCGCCTCGTCTTCTCGGGCATGTGCTACCAGATCGCCAAGGAGATCGGGTCGTACGTGGCCGTCCTGAAAGGGAAGGTCAAGCGGATCATCCTGACCGGGGGAGCCGCCCACAGCAAGGAGATCGTCGCCCGCGTCACCGAATATGTCGAGGGGCTGGCCCCCGTCATCGTCGTCCCCGGCGAGGACGAGCTCGCCGCCCTGGCCCAGGGGGGCCTGCGGATCCTGCGTCAGGAGGAACAACCCCGCTCCTACCAGGATCTCCCCTGATCGCCCACGTCCTCTTGTTGGAGAACCGTCGAAAGGAACCCGAGACCCGTGCAACTGGAGTTGACCGAGAAGGAATTGTCCTGGCAGAGCGAATGGCGTGCCTTCGCCGCCGAAGTCATCGCCCCCGCCGTCGAGGAGATGGAGCGCACCGCGCACCTCCCCCCCCAGCTGGCCGAGCAATGGCGGGCCCGCAAGGTCCTGAACCCCTTCCTGCCCACCGAACTCGGCGGCCAGGGGCTCGACCTGTTCCACCTGTCCCTGCTGGTCGAGGAGTTCTCGCGGCACTCGCCGGTCATCGCCCTGCTCGCCGCCCAGCAGGTGGTCATCGGCATCCGCACCAACCTCGAGTCGTTCAACTTTCCCGATCATCGTGACCTGGCGCGGCAGGCGGCCAACCTCGAGGCGGTCTTCTCGCTGGCCGCCACCGAGCCTGAGGCCGGCTGTGATCTGGGCGCCCTGACGACCACCTGCGAACGACTGCCCGACGGGCAGTTCCAGGTCTCGGGGGGCAAGGCCTACGTCAACTGGGCCGCCCGCGCCCGGATGCTGATCACCCTGGCCCGCACGGGGGAAGGGAAGGGCGCCACCCTGGTGCTGATCCCCCTGCCGTCGGCCCAGGTCAGGATCGGTGAGGTCCACCCGACCCTCGGCATGAACGGCCTCGAGGCGGCTCCCGTGACGTTCGACCAATTGCGGGTGCCGGCCGCCCACGTGGCCGGGGTTCCCGGGTTCGGTCTCGACCTCTACGACCGGATGGTCAACGAACTGCGCATCTGCCTGGCGGCCATGGCCACCGGCCTGGCCCAGCAGGCGTTCGACGACGCGGCCGGGCACGCCAAGGCCCGCAAGCAGTTCGGCAAGCCGATCGGCAGTTTTCAGAGCCTGCAGTGGCGCTTTTCCGACGCCGCCCTGAAGATCGACGCCGCCCGCCTGCACGTCTGGCAGGCCGTGGAACTGGCCGGCCACAAGGGGTCGTGCTTCCACCAGGCGGCCATGGCCAAGGTGTTCGCCACCGAAGCGGCCTGCTGGGTGGCCGATTTCTGCCTGCAGGTCATGGGCAGTCGGGCCTACGTGCGTCCAAGCCGGGTCGAACGGCTGTTCCGCGACTCCCGGTTCCTCAAGATCGCCCTCGGCACCTCTGAGGTTCTGCGCAACAAGATCGCGGAACGCCTGTGACAACGGAGAAACGACCCATGCTCATCATCGTCCCCATCAAGCAGGTTCCCGACACCAATGACGTCCGGATCGACCCCGACACCGGCACGCTCATCCGCGAGGGGGTGCCGAGCATCGTCAACCCCGAGGACCGGCACGCCGTGGAAATGGCCCTGACATTGAAAAACCAGGCAGGCGGCGGCAAGGGGGGGGTCATTTCGATGGGCCCCCCGCAGGCCGAGATCGCCCTTCGCGAGATGCTGGCGATGGGGGCCGACGAAGCTGTCCTGCTGTCCGACCGGGCGTTCGCCGGGGCGGACACCCTGGCCACCGCCTGCGCCCTGGCCCATGCCGTGCGCCAGCTCGGCCAGTTTGACCTGATCGTCTGCGGCCGGCAGGCCATCGACGGCGACACCGCCCAGGTGGGCCCACAGCTGGCCGAGTTTCTGCAGATTCCGCAGGCCACCTACGCCCAGGCCCTGCAACTGGAAGACGGCAGGATCCGGGTCGAGCGGGCGGTCGAGGGC
>CAZKPI010000062.1:0-7767 GCA_964554555.1 uncultured bacterium | reverse complement strand
CGGCCCTGGTGACCTGCCTGAAAGAAGCCAACAAGCCCCGCATCCCCACGCTCAAGGGGTGCATCGGAGCGTTCCGCGAGAAACCCTTCCAGGTCTGGGACGCCTCCCGGATCAAAGTCCCCCCCGAACAGATCGGGCTGAAGGGGTCCCCCACCCAGGTGCGCCGCACCTTCACCCCGCCCCCCCGCGGCCAGGGCATCGTGCTGACCGGCGACCCGCAGCAAGCCGTGCAGAGCCTGGTCCAGACCCTGCGGGAAAAAGGCATCATGTGAGGAACCGCCATGGCCATCTCCATTGACAAGAACCTGTGCGTCGGGTGCGGCGCCTGTCTGAAGGTCTGCCCCTACGACGCCATCGACCTGATCGACCGCAAGGCCATCCTCAACGATTCCTGCGTCCACTGCGGGGCCTGCGTCGACAGCTGTAAGTTCAAGGCGATCCTGTCCCAGGCAGGCGAGAGCCCGCGCAAGGACCTGTCCGCCTACGCCGGGGTGGGGGTCTTCGCCGAGACCCGGGGCCAGGGGCTGGCCAAAGTGGCCATCGAACTGCTGGGTTGCGGGCGCGCCCTCGCCGACACCCGGAAGGTGAGTCTGACCGCCTTCCTGCTGGGGCACGGGATCCACGGCCTGGCCAAGGACCTGATCGCCCACGGGGCCGACCGGGTTGTCGTCGTCGACGATCCCCGCCTGGCGCCCTTCCGCACCGCCCCCTTCGCCCGCGCGCTGACCAGCGTCATCCAACAGCAGAAGCCCGAGATCGTGCTGATCGGCGCCAGCGGCATCGGCCGCGACCTGGCCCCGCGCGTGGCCAACCGGCTGAAGACCGGACTGACCGCCGACTGCACCGGGCTGGCCATCGAAGAGGGCTCGGGCCTGCTATTGCAGACCCGCCCCGCCTTTGGGGGGAACGTCATGGCCACCATCGTCTGCCCGCACCACCGGCCGCAGATGGCGACCGTGCGGCCTGGGGTGATGAAGCCCCTGCCCCGCGACGACCGCCGGCAGGGCATCGTCACCGAGGCCAAGGTGACCATCAAGGAGACCGACCTGCGGGTCGTCGTGCGCGAGGTGGTTCGCCTGGCAGGCAAGAAAGTTGACCTGTCGGAGGCGGCCGTCATCGTGGCGGGGGGCCGGGGGGTCGGCGGCGCCAAGGGATTCGAGGGCATCCGCGACCTGGCCGAGGCCCTCGGCGGTCAGGTGGGGGCCTCGCGGGCCGCGGTCGAGAGCGGCTGGATCGAGCACGACCATCAGGTCGGCCAGACCGGCAAGTCGGTCAGCCCCCGCCTCTACATCGCCTGCGGCATCAGCGGGGCGATCCAGCACCTGGCCGGCATCGCCGGGGCGGATTTCGTCGTGGCGGTCAACCGCGACGCGCAGGCCCCCATCATGAAGGCGGCCGACGTGGCCATCGTGGGCGACCTGCACCAGGTGGTCCCCCTGCTGGCCGCCGAGGTCAGGCGGGCCCGGAAGGAGAACGCGGCGTGATCGACTTCAAACTGTCCCCCGAGCAGGAACTGATCCGCAAGACCGCGGCGGAGTTCGCCGCCGAGGTGATCGCGCCGAAGGCCGCCGAGCTCGACGAGAAGCAGGAATTCTCGATGGAACTGACCCAGGCCATCGCCCGCCAGGGCTATCTGGGCATCATCGTCCCGCCCGAGTACGGCGGGGCGGGGGCCTGCGCCCTGACCTACTGCCAGATCATCGAGGAGGTTTCGAAGGCCTGCGCCTCGCAGGGCGTGACCATGTCGCTCTCGAACTCGCTGGTGGCCTACCCGATCATGACCTACGGCTCCGAGGAGATCAAGCGGCGGTATCTGCCGCCGCTGGCCAGCGGCGAGAAGCTGGGCTGTTTCGCCCTGACCGAGCCGAACGCCGGTTCCGACTCCTCGAACCAGGAGACCACCGCCATGGACGGCGGGGACTGCTGGATCATCAACGGCAGTAAGATCTTCATCAGCAACGGCGGAGTGGCCGACTTCGCGGTGATCATCGCCAGCACCAACCGGGCGGCGAAGATCCGCGGCCTGTCGGCGTTCATCGTCGACAAGGGCACCCCCGGCTTCTCGGTCGGCGTGAAGGAGAACAAGATGGGCATCCGGGCCTCGGCCACCGCCGAGCTGGTCTTCCAGGACTGCCGCATCCCGAAGGGGAACATCCTGGCCGCGCCCGGCCGGGGCTTCCGCATCGCGATGGACACGCTGGACGGGGGCCGGGTGGGCGTGGGGGCCCAGGCGTGCGGCATCGCGCGGGCCGCCTACGAGGCGGCGCACAAGTATGCGAAGGAGCGGAAGCAGTTCGGTTCCGCCCTGATCGACTTCCAGGGGATCGCCCACAAGCTGGCCGACATGAAGCTCGACATCGAGACCACGCGACTGCTGACCTGGAAGGCGGCCTGGCTGAAGGACAACAAGAAGCGGTTCGCCAAAGATGCGGCCATGGCCAAACTGTACGGATCGGAGATGGCCACGCGGGTGGCCCACCAGGCCATCCAGATCCATGGCGGGTACGGGTTCATCAAGGACTACCCGGTCGAGCGCTATTACCGGGACGCCCGCATCCTGGAGCTCTACGAAGGGACCAGCGAGGTCCAGCGCATGGTCATCGCATCCTACGTTCTGGGCGTGTAGGCCCGCCATCGAGAGACCAGAGGAGGGGAACATGTCGTCGCCGTTCTTTGCCCGGATGCTCGAGGAACTCGACCGTTCACGGACCTGCCGCGTGGTCATTCCGCTCGCCCAGGACGAGGCCTGCGCCTATGCCGTCAAGCAGGGTCTGCAGATGGGCATCCTGGCCGCCACCCTGATCGGGGATCCCGGCAAGATCGCCGCCATGTATGGCGAGGCGGCGCGCCACGAACGGGTCACCGTCCTCGAGGAGAAGGACCCGCAGGAGGCGGCCCGGCTGGCTTGTCTGCAGATCCGGGCGGGGAAGGCCGACTTCCTGATGAAGGGGCTGGTGAACACCCCGACCTACCTCAAGGCGGTGCTGAACTCGAAGGAAGGGCTGAAAAAGAACCCCCTGCTGTCGCACCTGCTGTTCTTCGAGACCAAGGCGTATCCGGGCATGCGTCTCCTGTCCGACGTGGCGATCAACATCGCCCCCGACGCCGACACCCTCTGCGGCATCGTGGAGAACGCCGTTGAGGCGTTCCGCCTCTTCGAGCCGCGCCCCCCCCGGGTCGCCCTCCTGTCGGCCAACGAGAAGGTCTCCGACAAGGTCCCCTCGACCCAGCTGGCCAAACAGGTCAGCGAGCGGTTCGCGAACCGCCGGGACGTGGTGGTCGAGGGCCCGATCTCGCTCGACCTCGCGCTGTCGGCCGAGTCGGCCGGCATCAAGAAATACGCCGGCCGGATCCAGGGCGACGCCGACGTCTTCGTCGTGCCGCGCATCGAGGCGGGAAACGTGATGTACAAGGCCCTGCATTACTTCGCCGACGCCGCGATGGGCAGTATCGTCTTTGGGGCGCAGTGCCCGATGGTGCTGACCTCGCGGGCCGACACCAACGAGACCAAGTTCCAGTCACTGCTGATGGGGGCCGTGCTCTGGCAGAGGGCGGCCAAGGCCCGGGAGACGGCGCGATGAATCTGCTCGAACGCCTGGCCGGGATCGACGGCGAGCAGGTCGTCTACTGCCACGACGGGCTGGCGGGTTTGCGCGGCCTGATCGCCATCCACGACACCACCCTCGGGCCGGCCATGGGCGGACTCCGCATTCTTCCCTACGCCTCCGAGGCGGAAGCCCTGGAAGATGCGTTGCGCCTGAGCCGCGCCATGACCATGAAGGCTTCGGCGGCGGGCCTGAACCTGGGCGGGGGGTGCGCGGTGGTGATCTGCGACCCCCGCCAGGGAAAGTCGGAAGCTTTGTTGCGGGCGTTCGGGCGGCAGGTGGAAGGGCTGGGCGGCCGGTTCATCATCGCCGAGGACGTCGGCACCACCGTGGAGGACATGGAGATGATCGCCCAGGAGACCCGGCACGTGGTCGGCCTGAACAAGCGGCGGGGGGGCAGTGGCGACCCCGCCCTGAAGGCGGCCCTCGGGGTCTTTCATGGCATCAGGGCCTGCCTGGAGGCCGTATTCGGCGACCCCAGCCTGCGCAACCGGCGGGTCGCCATCCAGGGGGTGGGCGCGGTGGGCCTCGAGCTGGCCCGCCTGCTGGGGGAGGACGGGGCCGCCCTGGTCCTGGCCGACACCGATTCGCGGCGGCTCGACAAGGCGCGGGCCTTCCTGCAGGCCGAGGTGGTGGCCCCCGAGAAGATCTGGGGTGTCGACTGCGACGTGTTCGCCCCCTGCGCGCTGGGCGGGGTCCTGACCGAGGCCGTGGTGGCCGGACTGCGGGCCCGGATCGTCGCCGGGTCGGCCAACAATCAGCGGGAGAGCGAGCGGGTGGGTGATCTTCTGCACGCGCGGGGAATCACCTATGCGCCGGATTTCGTGATCAACGCCGGAGGCCTGATCAACGCGGCCGAGGAACTGCATGGCTACGACGAGACCACCGCCAACGCCAAGATCGGCAAGCTGTTCCAGACCATCCAGACCATTCTGCGGCTGGCCGGGGAGAAATCCATCCCCAGCCATGTCGCGGCCAACCAATGGGCGCAGGACCGCATCCGGGTCATCCGGGACGTCCGGCGCACCTTCCTGCCCGCCGAGCACTGACCCTGATGACAACGCTTCCGGAGCCAGCCGCCGTATGACGTCCCTCAGCAATCCCAACGTCAACGCCACCGTGACCTTCGCCCACGGACAGGTTCCCGACCTGCTCAAGAAGGTCGAACAGCTCACCGGCATCGCCCTTTCCCTGCGCTCCTCGAGCGGGGATGCGGTGGTCAAGACCGACTATTTCTTCGGCCCGTGCAGTATCATCCGGGGGACCGAGCGCGGCCGCCTGCGCTGTCGGCGCACCTACAAGAACATCGAGGACCGGCTCCTGCGGCGCAAGGTGCCGTTCGTCAACGTCTGCTATGCCGGTTTCCTGGTCTTCGCCGCGCCCATCGGGTTCCGGGGGGAGATGGTGGGCACCCTGCTCGGCTCGCAGATCCTTCCCCAGAACATCACGTCGCGGTTCGAGCGGGAGGTCTTCTTCGATCACATCATCAGCGCGGTCGGCATCAAGGACCGTGAGTCCTTCTATCAGTCGTTCGACAAGGTCCGTTTCCTCAACCCCGACTTCGAGCGGGTCTCCTTCATGCAGTTCCTCGAGACGCTCGGCGACAATTTCGCCCGGATGGCCTTTTCCGGGAAGACCTGGCCGGAATTCTTCCGCGAGATGCAGAGGGAATACCGCACCTTCCGCAATATCTGAAGCCGTGGAAACCGTCATGAACCGCGCCGCCCCGGACTCCCCGCATGCGTAAGCTACTGCGGCGCGGCCGCTATCTCGACCCCGCCCAGCAGATGGCGGCCGGCGACCTTCTGCTGGAAGGGGATGTGATCTCCCGCATCCTGGCTCCGGGTGAGGATCCCGGTCTGCCGGTGGACGCGGAGGTCAACCTCGAAGGGATGGTCATTTTCCCGGGCCTGATCAACGCGCACGACCACCTGGTCGAAACCTTCCCCAGCCCGGAAATCCCCGCTCCCACCATGAACTGGTACGACTGGGAAGCCGAGGTCAAGAAGACTCCCGCTTATGCGGCCATGCACCGCCTGTCGGCGGCCGACCTCTACACCATGGGCATGTACCGGAACGTGCTGTCCGGGGTGACGACCGTCGTCGATCATTTCCCCCGCGAGGTCAGCGCCGCCTTCCAGGGGATGCCCCTGGTCAGCCTGCTGGAGCATTACTTCCTGGCCCATTCGGTGTCCGCCCGGCGCCTGGAGTGGGGCCAGGGGATCCAGCACGAGTTCGCCCAGGCGAGGGGCATTTTGCCCTTCATGCTCCACGTCGGCGAGGGTTTTTCCCAGGACCTCCAGGAGGAGTGCGAAAACCTCAACCGGTTGGGGGCCCTTGGGGAAAACACCGTCCTGGTCAACCCCCTGGCCCTCTCGGGGCCGCACCTGGAAATCGTGGCCACCCGCAAGGCCTCGATCGTCTGGTGCCCGAGCTCCTGCCAGAACGTGTTCGGGGCCCACCCCCCGATCGGGGAGGCACGCAAGCTGGGCATCCGTCTGACGATCGGCGCCGACCGCGCCCTGGCCAACCCCTGGAACCTTCTGCACGATCTGCGGGAGGCGCGAAAGTTCGCCCGCGAGAAGCTGGACGGCGGGATCTCCGATCTCGAACTGGTCCGGATGGTCACCCAGGGCGCCGCCGAGATCTTCCGGATCGACAAGACCTGCGGCACGATCGCCCCTGGCAAGCTGGCCAACCTGCTGGTGTTTGAGGATACCGCCGGTTCCCCGCTGGAAAGCTTCTTCGCCCTCACCCCCGGGCGCATCGCCATGGTCGTCCACCGCGGAGGTCTGGTCTACGGCGACGAGGCAATGCGCAGTATCTGCTCGCTCGACATCGGCAGTTACTCGGAGGTCCTGGTCGAGGACCGGCCCAAGATTTTGATGGGACGCCCTCTCCACCTGCTGGAGCGCATCGAAAACAAGCTCGAGGCGCCGCCCCGCTTCCCTTTCCTGCCGCTGTTCCCGGGGAAATAGGGCCGCCGCTGGAGGCCACCATGACCGGACCCTTCCCCGCCCCCCTCCCCGCCGCCGGATTCCAGTGGGATCCATTGACCGTCGAACGGCTCCCCAACGGGCTGACCGTGGTGGTCAAGGAGGACCACGCCGCCCCGCTGGCGGTCACCGACGTCTGGTTCGGGGTGGGCAGTCGCCAGGAAACCGACGACCAGAGCGGCATGGCGCATTTCCTCGAGCACATGCTGTTCAAGGGCACCGCGCGGCGCGGGCCGGGCGAGATCGCCGCCGAGATCGAAGCGTTCGGGGGCCGCACCAACGCCGGCACCTCGATCGACTACACCCATTACTACATCGCCTGCGAGAGCCATTCCCTGCCCAAAGCCCTGGAGATCCACGCCGACATCTTCCGGAACGCGGCGCTCGACCCGGCCGCGATCGAGGCGGAGCGGGGGGTCATCCTGGAGGAGATCAAGCGCGCCCAGGACACCCCGTCCCGGGTCCTGTGGGACAACCTCTGCCGGGAACTTTTTCCGCGCCATCCCTACCGCCGGCCCACCCTCGGCACGCCGGAGACGGTGCGGGACAAGATCACCCCGCGCTCTCTGCGGGAGTTCTTTTCGACCTGGTACGTGCCGGGGAACATGGCCATCCTGGTGGTCGGCGACGTGCGGACCGACGAGGTCCTGGCGCAGGTGCGTTCCTGGTACGGCGACCTGCCCGCCGTCGCGCCCCCCGTCACCCGCCTCGCCCCCGACGGACTGTGGACCGGCTGTCGGACGGTGCGCCAGGAGATGGACGTCGACCGCGGCTACCTTCAACTCGCCTTCCGGACCGTCTCCCACGCCAGTCCGGAGGAAGCGGTCGGCCTCGACCTGCTGGGGGTGGTGGCCGGGCTGGGCCGCACCAGCCGCCTGTCGGTGGCGCTTCGGGAGCAGGCTTCGCTGGTCTCCCAGGTCAGCGCGGGCCAGGTGACCCTGATCGATGACGGCATGTTCCTGGTGCGGGCCGAGTTCGACCCGGCCGACGAGGACCGGGTGGTCGACGCGGTCCGGGCGGAGCTGGCCCGGCTGTCCCGCGAGCCCCTGCCGGCGGCGGAGGTGCAGAAGGCCAGGGAGTATCTGGAACATCTCTACCTGCGATCGGTGGAGACGGCCGAAGGCAAGGCCGAGGTCCTGGGCAACGCCGTGGTCCGCAGTGCCCTC
>CAZKPI010000061.1:0-13983 GCA_964554555.1 uncultured bacterium | reverse complement strand
AGACCGCAACCTCCGAATGGCTGGTCGAATCCCTGTTCCGCCCGCCGCCCGCCCGCCCGGGGAGCCGGGGGCGGCCGCGGTTCCGGCCGACCCCAGCATGTAGACGGCGAAAGCGGCCGCCAGGGCGAACCGGTACCAGGCGAACGGGGTCAGCCTGGTGCGGCCGAGGAAGCGCATGAAGCCGACCACGGCCAGCCAGGCGACCACGAACGAGACGGCGAACCCGATGCCGAACACCGCCGCATCGTCGGCTGACAGCAGGTGGCGGCTTGACCACAGGTCCTTGCCCGAGGCGGCCGCCATCATGGGCACCGCCAGCAGGAAGGAGAACTCGGCGGCCGGCTCGTGCGCGATGCCGAGCAGGAGCCCGCCGGCAATGGTGGCGCCGGCCCGCGAAAAGCCCGGCCACAGGGCCAGGCACTGGAACAGCCCGACCCCCAGGGCCTGCCGCCAGGTCAGGTCGTCGACCGTGGCCGCCCGCACCGGCGGCTGGTACCGCTCGGCCAGGATCAGGTAGACCCCCCCGACCACCAGGCCGATCAGCACCGTCGCCGGCGAAAAGAGATACAGTTTGATCTTCTTGTGGAACAGCAGACCCATGATCACGGCCGGCATCATCGCCAGGCCGATGTGCCACAGGGTCAGACGGGAGCTCGACCAGGGAAGGTCGCGCCACCGGCACAGCATGTCAAGAAGGCGAGATCTGTACAAGATGGCTACGGCGAGGATGGCGCCGAGCTGGATGAACACCTCGAAGGTGTCGGCCTTCTCGCCGGTGAACCCGAGCAGGTGGGCCGACAGGATGAGATGCCCGGTCGAGCTGACCGGCAGAAACTCGGTCAGTCCTTCGACTACCCCCTGGATGGCGGCGATGAGATGGAGGTTCATGGCCGGGCGGCGGTCCGCACCGCGGCGAGCGCGGCCTCCAGGACCTGCTCCGGGGTCCTCCCCTCGGCCGCAATGGTCCGCAGCAACCCCTGCTCCCGGAAGAACCGCTCGATCGGCCGGGCCTCGGCCAGGTAGAGCAGGTGCCGGCGCCGGATCACCTCCTCGGTGTCATCGGCCCTCCCCCGGGCCGCCAGCCGGCGCGACAGTTCGGCGAAGGAGACCTGCAGGCTGACCGCGGCGGTCAGGCGACGTCCCTCGGCCTGGAGGTACTCGTCGAACCGCCGGGCCTGCGCCAGGGTGCGCGGAAACCCGTCGAGGATGAACCCCGGCCGGGCATCGGGCTTGGCCAGCCGCTTGACCAGCACCGCGAAGACCGTTTCGTCGTCCGCCAGGTCTCCCCGGGCCATGATGGCCGCGAGCTTCTTCCCGAGGTCCGATCCGCTCTCCCTCTCGGCGCGGAACAGGTCGCCGATCGAGATGTGGGGCACCCCCAGGCGCTCCTGGAGCTGTGCGCCGGTCGTGCTCTTGCCCGCCCCCGGGGGGCCGAGCAGGACGAGGCGGAACTCCTCTCCCGCCGCCGGGTCGGCCCGGCAGGCCGGGGTCCAGGCGGCCCCCAGGCCGGCCAGGACCAACAGCAGAAGGCACCGGCCGGGGTGCCGGCGGAAAACGGTCGAAGGCATGCGGGTTCCTCCCTCTGCACAGACGATTCCCGCGGTCGGCCGACCGCGGTCGCGGATCACCTTACCCGAAACCGCCCGCCAGGAAAAGCCCCCTTCCTCCTGATCCTCATTCTCCCGCTCCAGCATTCCTCTCCCCGCTTCGCCCTGACAGGGTGGCCGGAACCCGGGTCCAGAGGCATCCCCGACCCTCGTTGACCTGACACCCCCCGCGGTTCTACACTGCGGGAAACTTTTCCCGGGAGGAACCCATGTTCCGACACCGCCTGCTACCCGTTCTCGCCCTCGCCTTCGCCCTGCTCCTGGCCCTGCCCGGCCTGGCCCGGGCCGCGGTCGAGTGGGCGATCGACGAAGACCTCAAGTTCCACTTCGCCTATCTCGCCCCCGAGGAGCCCGTCCCCTCCGACGACTACGAAGAGGTGCCGGCCGCGGCCGTCGGGCCCGATGCCGATCCCGCCGCCCCCGACATCACCAACATCGATCTCGACGCCATCTGCGGCCTCGGCTTCCCCCTGCCCAACCGACACCAGCCCGGGAAGTTCACCCTCTACCTGAAGTTCTTCCGGTATCCCGAAGCCGTCTGCAGCTGCATCTCCACCACGCGCGTGACCGACGGCTTCTGGCTGCACCGCCTGTCCGAATACCCCCGCCTGCGCTCCTTCCTGGTCAAACGCGACAACCTGCTGGTGAAGAAGGCCTTCATCGCCCCGACCGGCCACCCGTTTACGGCGGCGGCCCCGTATCCCCCCCTGCTGGTGCCGTGGAAGGGGATGGTCGTCGACGGGAAGGTCTGGTCGGGCCAGGCCTGGTTCGACGGACACCTTCCCTTCCTCTCCCTGTACCTGAAGCCCGCCGCCCCGCCCCCCGCCGGCATCTCCGAAGAGGAAACCGTCGCCTGGAGCGGCATGGGCGTGCTCGCCTTCCACCGCGACCTGCTCGACGACTACGAACGCAACCTCGAGCCCGTCCCCGGGAAGGACGACGCGACCCACCGGTATTTCCGCCTTCCCGCCGACCCCGGCGCCCGCACCGTCACCATCCTGAAGGTGCCGCGCGAGCCGATGATCTTCACCAGGAACTGGCGCGATCTCCCCATGCCCCAGGACCCCCGCCGGGTCTTCCTGAGCGCCCTTCTGCTGGTCTTCCGCCACGAGTACGAACTGACGGGTGACCTGCCCCCCGACGCCCCCGTCGACGGGCCTGCCTTCCAGGAGGCTACCCGACCTGGCCGGGCCCAGGTCCTTGAGGTCGGCTCGGTCGTCCGCCTGCCCTGAACCACGCCCCCGTCCGTCGCTTCGCCTGGTGCGAACCGGCGGCAGACCCGATCCTGCTGGAGGTTCCGTCATGGTGAACACCCGGTCCGTCTTCCTGGCCCTGGTCGTCCTGGTCCTTGGTCTCCTTCCCGCCCCCGGCCTGGCCGAGGGCACCGACGAGGCCGACCGCCAGGCGGCCGAGCGCGAGAAGACCGAACAGCTGGCGGTCAGCAAGCTCGACGCCACCCTCGAACGCGCCTACACGCTGAAGGAGATGGGGAAGATCGACGATGCCATCGCCGCCTTCCGCAAGGTGCTCGACTTCTCGGTGCCCGCCGACTTTTCGGCCGACCGCCAGAAGGATCTGACCTGGCAGAAGATCCACGTCAGCTGGGACCTCGCCGAACTCTATCGCGAGGGGAAGAAGGATCCCGCCACCGCCATGGCCTACCTGAAGGATGCCCTGGCGCTGGTCGGCACCCTTCCCGCCGATGACACCGAGGTCAAGACCAAGAAGGTCGAGATCAACAAGCACCTGGCCAGCATCCTGCGCGAAATGGGAAAGCCCGAGGAAGCCCTGAAACACCTGCAGGCCGCCGAGGAGATCGAGTGACGACCGGCCCGGCCGTCTGCCAGCTAGCGGGAGGAGTCCTTTCCGGTTCGCCCCGGCCGGAGCGGCAGGCGGCATTCGATTGACGCCCCCCCCCTTCCCCGGGTAGACTGATCTGAGCACCTGAATCCGGGCAGGGAATCGGGGAGGGGCCGCATCCCCGTCTCTCCCCGTCCGGGGTACCGATTGGCCCGCCTGCATGGCTGGGGAGGAATGAGTATGTCGTGCCAGAAACGCCGGGTGGCCTGGTGGCTTCCCCTGTTCTTCCTGTCCGCCGTTGCCTGCCTGGGCTCCGACCAGTTTCGCCCCGAGCCCGTGGCGGTCTTCGTCGGACCGGAAGCCGGCAAGTGGGCCCGGGTCGAGCACCTCGTCGATCCCCACCCGGGGTTCAAACAGGAGGCCTTCGCCCCCGGGGCCGGCCATCTCGACCCCGCCGTGCAGAAATGGTTCGGCGGGACCCGTACGCCCCATTCCGGGCATTTCCTCCTGCACTGCGCCCCCGGCTTCGACGGCAAGACCTTCCCCAACCCCGTCCTCCTCATCCACGGCGCCGGCGACAATGCCAACCGCGGCTGGATCCACCCCCTCGAGTTCGTCCTTCCCCCGAATCTTCCGTCCGACCAGGAAGGCTACGCCCTCAAGCTGGCCCGGCTCGGCTATTCTGTCTTCGCCGTGACCTTCGCCCACAACCAGGGCGACAATTTCTTCCAGGCCGAGCATGTCGCCAATGCCATCACCCGCATCCGCACCCTTCTGCATCGCGAGAACGACCCCGCCTTCCAGGTCGATCTCGTCGCCCATTCCAAGGGCAACGTGGCCGCCCGCCTCTACATTTCCGACGGCCCGGTCATCTTTCCGAAGAAGACCTTCCTGTCCCGCTTCCGGAAGGATGTCCGCAAATACGTCGGCATCGCCGGCCCCCAACGGGGCATCGACATGGTTTTCCGCTACTATCTGTACAACCTCCTTGTGGCCAAGGATCTGGCGAACGGGCAGGGCGCCCATGCCCCGATGGGCTGTGACCTCATCCTCGTCAACGGCGTCTGGCAGGAATGCGCCTCCGATTCCATCTTTCCTGATTCGCCCAATTACTTCCCGGGCCAGGCTCAGCTGGTCTACAACCTCGTCCGCGACGGCGGCATCCCCCTCGGCCCGGAAAGCGCCACCGCCGACATGAACATGACCGCCACCATCCTCTACTACGGAGGCCACAACCTGGCCATCTCCTCACGGGGGATCGACAAGGCCATCGACGCCGGCGAGCGCCTGATCTACCGGCTCGAGGAAAGGGGGGCTGACCCGGGCGTGCAGATCGCCCTGCTGGCCGGCAACTATCCGGTTCTCAACGCCAAGCTGAAAAAGCTCCTCGTGCCCGAGATGTTCTCCCTGGCCGTCTATGTCACCGACGGCATCGTTTTCGTGCAGTCGGCCCTCCACAGCGACGGTCTGACCCGTCGCGGCGCCCGCCTGATCGGCAAAGAGGTCCTCGGCTGTAACCACCTCGAGCTGACCTACAAGGATGAGCCCCTCAAGCTGATCGACAAGTGGCTCATGCTGGGGACGGCCCGCTGACCCGGGAGGGCTGGCCCCCCGGGGAACCTGCCTTCCCGACCCATCGACGGAGACCCGGCGGCCCCGGTCGGTGACCTGGCCGGCCGGGCGGAGAACCTTCCGGCGGCCGGGACGGACAGGAGGCAGGACCGGCGGCGCGACCTCGGGCTTCCCGCTCCCTGCGCCCGCCTCTTCGGCTCCCTGCGCCCGCCTCTTCGTCCTGATCGCCCCTGGACCAGCCGGCGGCCGGCCCGGCCCGATGCCCGCGGCCCGACCGGTCAGCGGCCGGGGCGCCCGAGGAAGTCGTCGATGGCCGCCAGCAGTTCGTTCACCTGCGCCGGCGTCATCCAGGGATTGGTGACGTGGGCGCGGATGGCCTTCGCGTCGAGCCCAAGGCGGCGCCCCTCGGCCACCGCGACGGCGTAGCCCTCAATCTCGGTCGGCCGCCGGTGGTAGGGGAGCGATTCGTCCCACACGTCGCGGCCTTCCATGAGCTGACGCAGGTGGGCGGCCTCGTGCAGAAGGTCGAGATACAGGTCGAGGGCGTCACCGCCCGCGTAGTACGAGCGGGTCAGCACGATGCAGGGGGTCGTTTCATCGACCCAGCAGAACCCCCGTTCGGCCACGATTCTGACCCGGGCCCGCTGGATGACCTCCGGCCCCGGAAACCGGTCGGTGCCCACCAGCCGGAGGGCGGGGCTGGACAGGGCTTCCGGCAGGAGGGCCAGGAACGGATGGAGACCGTCGGGCAGGCTTCGGCAGAGCTGGGGGAACGGCAGGGGCCCGGGCCCCGGCGGCCCGCTCATGGCCGGAACCTGATGGATTCGAAGAATTCCTTCACCCACGGCTCATCCCCCACGGGCGTGTCGGTGGTGATATTGACCTGGTAGTAGCGGCCCGGCTGTACGGTGTAGAAGTTCAGAAAGTTGCCGGCCGCGTCCTGGACCCGGAACCACTCGGTGCCGCCGAAGGTCACGGGGGTGGGGGCGCCGAGCCTGAGCATCGCGTAGACCTTCATGTCGGCGGGGATCCGCTCGGCGAGCAGGCGGGCCCGGTCGGCACCGGCAACGTCGAAGACCTTGACGGCCATCAGCCAGGTCTCCTTCATCACGTGGCCCTTGATGAAATAGCCGACCCCGACGTTGGGCCAGACCACCTTGTCGGCCCGCGAAAAACACTCCGGCACGGTGAACGAGAGGTGCCCCTCGGGCGAGTCGACGCGGTCGCCCTTGGCCTGCCGGGTCACCTCGGCGTCGGCGATCGGCTTCAGGGCGGTGTTGGTGTAGGCGGCGGCGTATGCCGAAAACAGCGAGATCGACGACACCTGGTGCTGGCCGGTGTAGTGGAATTCCAGCGCCACGTCGAGCTGGGCCTTGACCCCGCCCCAGTCCTTGGCCGCCGACCGGAAGAACCAGGTCTCCAGCAGGCCGTTGTTGGCCGTGTGATCGGGCTTGCGGTAGACCCGGTGGACCCGGTCCCGGGTCGCCCCCAGGCCGATGCCGCGGTTGGTCAGAACCCTGGTCCGCTTCGCGGCGAAGAAGTCGATGCGGCCCACGGCTCCGGCATCCATGATGGAGCGGCTGACCACGGCGTCGTCGCCGGTCTCGCGGAAGCCCGCGAAGCGCGGGGAGACCTTCTCGGTGAAGAACTCCTTCGCCCGCGGCAGGGGGTCGCCCAGGCGGAGCCAGTTTTCCCCGACCAGGATGCCCGCCTCCTCGGGAACGACGAGCACCGGCTCATCGGCCGGGGCCGCTTTCCAGGTGGGGGGGGCCAGGTCGGCCGGCGGGACGTAGGCCTCGTAATTGGCGAGGGTCTTGGCCATGCCCTCCTGGCCGTCGTCGGCCCGCAGTGCCTTGCGCAGGGCGGGTTCGGGCATGTCGAAGGAGGGAAGGGGGGGGGCGGGCTTCCGGTTGGGGTCGGCCAGGTAGCGAACCACCTCGGGGGGGGTCGGCCGGTCGTAGACCACGACGGGGTGGAAGACCACTTCCTGGTAGAGATCATAGTCGACCCATCCCATGCCGCCATCGCCCCATTCGGTTCCCCACGAGTTGTACAATTTGATCGCGTGGCGCCGGTCGTCGTAGCCGACGGCAACGAGGAAATGCGGCATCCAGTCGTTCTTGTTGGCGATCGTGCGCTGGACCGGGTTCTTGCGGTCGAGCTTCCAGAACTCGGCGTAGCAGTTGACCGAGACAAAGACCGGGTCGCCGCCGGCCAGGGTCGCCTTGAGGGCCAGCAGGTCGCCTTCGGGCAGACGCCGGAAGGTCAGGTTGCGGAAGGCGCGGGCGAAGGCGATCAGCTCTTTCGACGGCGGCGTGTCGTCATCGGGGATGTATGGGTACAACGACAACGGCACGGCGCCGATGTCGATCGAGAGAAAATAGGCGTTGACATCGCGGATACCACTGCCCTGGGGATTCTTGCCCAGCAGGTTGGTGAGGAAGGTCGGGCTGAACAGGTGGTTGGGGCCGTAGGCCCAGCCGTGCTCGAGCTTTTCGTGGTAACTCTTGATGGCGTAGGCCATGGCCCAGCCGGGGCAGGTGTTGTCGAGCTGTTTGCCCACCGGCGGGAAGTCGGGCGACAGGTCGACCGCCGGAGGCAGGTTGACGTCGGGCTTGCCGGACAGGGTGGTGAACCGGCGGACCATCCGGACCTCCTGGATGGCCAAAAACTCGTCGTCAGACATGGGTGCGGCCCCGGTCGGCCGTGGGGTGCCTTCCCCGCCCTGGGCGGGGGGAAAGGCCATCATCAAAGCGAGAAGGAGGGCGGCCAGGGGCCGTCGGCAGGTGACGGGCAGGGGCTTTCTCATCGTCTGCTCCTCTGGGGGAGATCGTTGACCAAATTAGCACATTTCCCCCCGAACTCACCCGGGCGGACTGCCGCCCCAGGGTGAACGCAGGCTTTGGAAACCCTGTCAGCACGGGAGGAGCTCCGGTCCGCCCGACCGCCTCGCCGGAGCTACAGGCCCCCGGCCCCCGTTTTCCACTGATTCATTCCTGAGGTTGGCCGACCGCGAAGCGAAGCTTTCGCGAGGGGAACGCCTCAGCGTTCCCTCGCCAGAAGAAAGGGTCCAGGGCCGTCGGCCCTGGCGGGGCGGCAGGGGCAAAGCCCCTTCGGCAGGCCGTCAGGGGGATCCATGCTGTTTCTGCCTGTCCTGGGCATTCCTGTTGCGGCAGGCGGGTGCCGACTCCGTTCGCCCCTCCTGGTGTTCCCCGTTTCCCCGGCGATCGCGAGGGGCTTGTCTGATGGCCGCGGTGATGGAGAAGGGGCGGGATTCCCCTTGCCAAATCCATGAACATGCGCTAAATTGAATATATGAGCAAATTTTCAAATAAAGCGGCGGCCCGTCTGCTCGATCCTGAGCGCCTGTCGGACGTCTCCGAGCTGTTCAAGGCGATGGGCGAACCCACCCGCCTGGGGCTTCTGTGTCTGCTCCTGGAAGGGGAACAGAGCGTCGGGGCGATGGCCGGCCGCCTGGGGGGAAGCCCCTCTGCCATTTCCCACCAACTGCGCCTCCTGCGCAGTCTGCACCTGGTCAGGGCCCGCCGGGCCGGACAGCGCATCTTCTACTGCCTGGCCGACGAGCACGTCGCCAGCCTGATCCGGGTGGCCTGGGAGCACGTCGAGGAGCCGCGACATGGTCTCTGACACCGATCCCCGGAACCACCACGGTCACGGTGGCGATGGCGGTCATGACGGCGGCCGCCATGACGGCCGCGGTCATGATCACCATCCTGACCACGATGGTGACAGCCGTCATGACCACGGTCGCGACCACGATGGCCCGGACCCCCGCGACCAGGGTCGCGATCGGGAATGCGGGTGCGGTCAGGGCCGGTGCGGCGGCCCGGGGGGCGGCCAAACCGGCGGCCATCCCGGACTTCGCGGCGGCCCAGGGCTTGCGAACGGCCGCCGGCCTGGCCCCGATTCCCCTCCCGGGTCTCCGCCGTCGGGAGGACCGGTCGATCCCCCGCGCCCCGTGACTCCGCCTGCGGAGGGGGGACCGACCGCCCCCCCCGGCCTGAACGGGGATGCCGGCGAGTCCCACACCCACGTCTGGCGGGTCGTGGGCCTTGACTGCCCCGCCTGCGCCAAGGAACTCGAGGCGGCCATCCGCGCCCAGGACGGGGTCGAAGAGGCGGAACTCGACTTCATGGGAGGGGTGCTCCGCCTGATCTGCACCCTCGAGGAGGACTGCCTGGACAGCATCGCCCCCCTCGGCCGCGAACACGGGGTCAGGTTCTACGAGGTCGATGCCCCCCGCCCGGTCGAGCCGCCTTCCTACTGGCCGCAGGAGATCTGGACGATGATTGCGGCCGGGGCCTTCATTCTGGCGGCCCATCTCCTGGGGCTCCCCGGCCTGTTCCTCGTCGCCCTCGCCGTGGCGGCCCGTCCTGTGCTCGGCAAGGCCCTCGCCGAACTCCGCGCCCGCCGCGTCGGAATGAACTTCCTGATGCTCGCGGCCGCGGTCGGGGCGGTTTTCCTGCGCGAATGGAACGAAGGGGCGATGGTCCTGTTCCTGTTTGCCGTGGCCCGGTGGCTCGAGAAGGTCAGCGGGGAAAAGGCGCGCTCCTCGATCGAGGCCCTGCGGGTGCAGTTGCCGGCCCAGGCCCATCTCGTGGTCGGCGACGGCGGCGAGACCGACGTGGCGGCGGCCGGGGTCCGGCCCGGCGATCTCATCCGCATCAAGCCCGGCGAACGGGTTCCCCTCGACGGCGTCGTCCGGGAGGGATGCTCCCGTCTCGACGAAAGCTCCCTCACCGGCGAGAGCCAGCCCGTGGGGAAGGAACCCGGAGCTGAGGTCTTCGCCGGCACGTTCAACCAGGACGGTTCCCTCGTCGTCGAGGTGACCCGCCCCGCCGACGCCTCGCGTTTTTCCCGCATCATGCTGTCGGTCCAGCAGGCGCAGAGCGCAAAAACCCGCCTGCAGACCTCGCTGGAGCGGTTCGCCGACGTCTACACGCCCGCGGTCATCGTCCTGGCCCTGCTGGTCGGTGTCCTGCCTCCCCTGCTGGGATTCGGCCCCTTCGCCGCCTGGATCCACTCGGCCCTTGTCCTGCTGGTCATCGCCTGTCCCTGCGCCCTGGTGCTCGCTACCCCCGTCACCCTGGTGGGGGCCATGGCCGCCGCCGCCCGCCAGGGGATTCTGGTGCGGGGCGGTGACGTCCTCGAGGCGGCCGCCGGGGTCACCGTCGCCGCCTTCGACAAGACGGGCACCCTGACCGTCGGCGAGCCCGACCTGCTCGACCTGCGGCCGGTCGGCACCCGCGTCGACCCGGCCCGGCTGACCACCCTGATCGCCAGCCTGGAGGCCGGTTCCGAACATCCTCTCGCCCGCGCTTTCGTGCGGGGCGCCGCCGCCGCGGGCCTGCCCCTGATCCGGGTCGAGGAGTTCGCCGCCGTCCGCGGGCAGGGGGTCACCGGCCGCCTCGACGGGGTGGTCTACCGGTTCGGCGCGGCCGACTGGGCCTTGCAGTTGTGTCCCGGGTGGACGGGCACCCTTCCCGCGGTGGAGTCCGGCGGCATCACGGTGTCGGTGCTGTGCGACGGGCAGGGGCCGCTCGGCATGGCCCTGCTGGGCGACCGTCTCCGCCCCGAGGCGGCTTCGATGGTCGCCTCCCTGAAGGACCACGGGATCCGCCGGACCGTCCTGCTGTCAGGCGACCGCGAGGAGGCCGCCCGCGGGTTCGGGGATGCCGCCGGCATCGACGAAAGCCACGGCCGCATCGACCCCGAGGCGAAGGGGGAACGGCTGGCCGCCCTGGGCCGTCAGCATGGCCCCACCCTGATGCTGGGGGACGGCATCAATGACACTCCCGCCCTGGCCACCGCCGACGTCGGTGTCGCCATGGGGGGAAAGGGCACTGATGCCGCTCTCGAGACGGCCGGGGCGGTCCTTCTGCACGACGATCTGCGCCGGCTTTCCCTGCTGTTGGCCATCGCCCGCCGCTCCCGGCGGCTGATCCGGCAGAACATCGCCATCGCGGTGGGGCTCAAGCTGGCCGTCTTCGTCCTGTCCCTGGCGGGCCTGGCCAGCCTCTGGCTGGCCGTCCTGGCCGACACCGGCGCCTCGGTCCTGGTGGTCGCCAACGGCCTGCGCGCCCTGCGTCCGCCATCGCTGGCCGGCCCCCGGCCCCGCGCCTGAAGGGCCCGCGGGAGTCCGGTTCGGTGCCCCAAACCGCGGTGACGTGCCGCCTTCCGCTGGGGCAGGGGCTGTCTTTCCTCCCTCGTATCCGGGGAACCGCCCCCCGCCCCCGGAGGATTGGCAGTGTCCAGGCCGGAGTCCAGGAAGGGATTCCCGGTGGATGCCTTCCCGCCAGGGCGTTTGCTTCCCCGGACACCCTGTGGGAGAATGTCGCCTGCACCTGAAAGGCGAAAGCAAAAGGGTATGGCCGACGAAGAAAAGTCCAAGGAAGAGCTCCTGGCGGAAATCGCGCGCCTGCGCGAGCGCCTGCAGAACCTCGAGAGCGGGGAGGGGCCGGGCGGCCCGCCCGCCGTGTCCTCGCCCGCCGTGTCCTCGCCCGCCGGCATTCCCGGGTTCGAGGACCTCGCCCTTACCCTGTTTGAACTGACGCCCGACGCGGCGGCCATTTCCGGCCTGGACGGCCGGTTCTCCCTGGTCAATCAGGCGTTTCTGCGGCTGTTCGGATTCACCAGCTCCGCGGAACTGCTCCGGGAATTCCCCCAGTCCCTCGATCTGGTGGTGCCCGAAGACCGCCGTCTGTTCGTTGAATCGGGCCGGCGCCTGGCCGGGGAAGGGGGCCCCCACGGGCTGATCGCCCGTCTCCGCCGCCGCAACGGTACCGTCTTTTCCGCCGAGTTCAACACCACCCTGCTCCGTGACCGGCATGGCCAGGCCCAGGCCTTCCTGGCCCTCGTCCGCGATGTGACCCACTTCCAGAAGATCCAGGAGGACCTGACGATCCGGCGCCGGCAGGTCGAAGCCCTCTACCATGTCTCGGAGGCCGCCCGCACCGCTCCCGATCTTGAGACCTTCTTTCGGGCTGTGGTGCAGGAGGTCGCCGCCTCGACCGGGTTCCCCATCGTCTCTCTCGAGCGCTACGACGAAGATCGCCAGGAAATGATCTTCCTGGCCAACTGCGGGCTGGGGGAATGGGCCAAAACAGGCCCCCGAAGGGTTTCCGTTCCTCTGACCCTCTCCGGGGTCGTGGCCGTCACCGGGAAACCCCTGGCGGTCGATGACGCCCGGAACCGTCCGGAATACCGCGAAGAGGGTCTGCGCCGCCTGGAGGTGACGGAGTTCTACTGCGTTCCCATCTTCCGGGAGAACCGGGTCTGGGGGGTACTGGCCCTCGCCCACCAGCAGGGGGTGGTTCTGGCGGAGAACCCGATCCCCTGGCTGGAGACCCTCGCCGGGTCGGTCGCTGTCCAGCTCGAGCGCCGCGAGATGCTCGAGGCCCTGCGCGAGCGTGAAGCCCTCCTGCAGGAAGCCCAGCAGATCGCCCGCCTGGGTCATTACGTGTTCGACGTGCCCCGCGACCGGTGGGCGGCCTCCCCGACGCTCGACGAGATCTTCGGCCTCGATCCTGCCCTTCTCCACGATTTCCAGCTCTGGAAAGACCTCCTCCACCCCGACGAGCGGGAGGAAATGGTTCGTTACTTCTGGCAGGACGTGGCGGAGAATCGGGAACCATTCGACCGGGAATACCGCATCGTCCGGCGGTCGGACGGAGTAACCCGCTGGGTGCACGGCCTGGGCCGGCTCACCTTCGACGAGGGTGGCACCCTTCAGCGAATGGTGGGAACCATCCAGGACGTCACGGAACGGCACGAGGCCGAGCAGGCGGTCCACGAGTCGGAACGCCGGTTTCGCACCCTGTTCGAGCACGCGGCGGAGGGCATCCTGGTCGCCGACCTGGAGACGCGCCGGTTCCGCTACGCCAACCGGGCCATCTGCCGCATGTTCGGCTATACCCTTGAGGAGATGTGCCAACTGAGGGTCGATGACATCCATCCTCCCCAGGATCTGCCGCGGGTCATCGCCGAGTTCGAGGCGCAGGCCCGTTCCGAAAAGATTGTGGCCCAGGGCCTGCCCTGCCTGCGCAAGGACGGGTCGGTGTTCCAGGCCGACATCGCCACCACCGCGGTGAAGATCGAGGGGCGCCCCTGCAATGTCGGCTTCTTCACCGATGTCACCGAACGCCGGATGCTCGAGCAGGAACGGCTCGAGATGGAGCGGCGGCTCCTCCATTCCCAGAAGCTCGAAAGCCTGGGCCTGCTGGCGGGCGGCATCGCCCACGATTTCAACAACCTCCTGATGGCTGTCATCGGACACGCCAACCTGGCCCGCCTGCGGCTGGCCGCCGGCCATCGGGCCTACGAGAACGTTCTGCAGATCGAGCAGGCGGCCGCCAAGGCCGCCGATCTTGCCCGTCAGCTGTTGGCCTATTCCGGTCGCGGCCGGTTCGTCCTCGAACCTCTCGATCTCTCCCGGGTCGTCGAGGAGATGACCCCCCTGCTGGCCGTCTCGGTGGCCAAGAAGGCCAATCTGGTGCGGCACCTGGCGGCAGGACTGCCGGCGGTTGAGGCCGATCCCACCCAGGTCCGGCAGATCGTCATGAACCTGGTGATCAACGCCTCGGAGGCTTTGGGCGACCAGGTGGGGGTGATCAACCTCATCACCGGGTGCCGCGACTGCCCGGCCGATTACCTGCGCGATTTCTGGACCACCGACCCGCTTCCCCCCGGCCCCTACGTCTTCCTGGAAGTCTCCGACACCGGTTGCGGCATGGACGAGGCGACCCGGGCCCGGGTCTTCGACCCCTTCTTCACCACCAAGTTCACCGGCCGCGGGCTCGGCCTGGCGGCCGTGCTCGGCATCGTCCGCGGGCATCACGGCGGGATCAGGGTCTACAGCGAGCCGGGGAAGGGGAGCACCTTCCGGATCCTTCTGCCAGCCAGCCGGCAGGCCGTCATCGCCGCGCCCCCCCCCGCCGGCGAGGAAGCCTGGCGGGGAACCGGCACGGTCCTGCTCATCGATGAC